>JAGLHR010000577.1 GCA_023143415.1 Thiomargarita sp.
CACCTTTCCTCAAAATTCAACGATTGCGGTGGGTTTCGTTTCACTCTACCCACCCTACGCTCGCTGTTTAAAACGTCACGGAGCAGAAAAACGTTGTTGGCGATATTGCAAACCCCGCATGGCTCTGTGAAATAAGGTAGGTATTTTATGGACACAAGTTTATCAACTGCAACTACAATTATTTATGAAACTCTGCAAAAATTGTCACTAGGCAAGAAGACTTGCTGTGCCAGTTATAAAGTACTCGTGGAAAAATCGGGTTATTGTAAGAACACTGTTCATAAGGCAGTGGATGAATTGGTTTTACGTGAGAAGATCATTAAACGCAAAGCATGTAACAAGGTAAAAGGAAATCTGCCGAATGTGTATGAACTGGTGTAGTGGGTTGAACCTAGCTGGTAACGAAGTTGCGCTCTCGTACCCGCCCCACGCTCGTTTAGCTCTATCGTCAGTTTAGTAAGGCAAAATTTCTGCAAAATGTTTGATAACAAAAATTATGCCAAAATCATCGTTACCCTTGTCTGGACAACCCCACTTATAAAAGAAATGCTTTATTTTTCAATAATTTAATCTGATGAAAATAGACAAGGGATTTACAGGTGATAAATTGTTTGAGATAATAAACCCACCCAATAACTCATCCTAGTCGGATTTGGATAACCTTGGCTTGCACATTGAAACACTCCCCAAGTTTCAGGCGGTGTTGGGTGACAGTAGGTGTAGCTGCCCACCATGCTAGGAACGGTGGGCAAGAAAAAGACCTTGCCCACCCTACAAGACTACAAAATTGACATATTATTGACTTGGAACTGTAAACATATCGCTAATATGAAGAAAATTGATCATATTAGGCGAATTAACACGAAATTAGGATTGATGACACCATTATTGATAACACCACTTAACCTGATTGGAGATGATAATGACAAATGATCCTTTAATAGACGAAATTCGCCAAATTCGACATGAAATATCGGCTGAATTTAACCATGACACCCAAAAAATGGTTGTTTATTATCAACAGGTTGAAAAAGAATTGAGGGCAAGTAATCAATATTCTTTTTTTGAAGATCAGATTGCTCCTTTTCCTAAATTGATTGGCGTTCAAGATTTCTCTTGATAAGCAAGTGTAGGGTGGGTAGAAGCGAAGCGTAAACCCACCTTTCCTCAAAATTCAACGATTGCGGTGGGTTTCGTTTCACTCTACCCACCCTACGCTCGCTTTGTACAGGATATTTTTTATAAATCATTGATTTTAATCACTTTCAATTGTTAGAATCAGAATTTAAGAATTAACAAAATTTCAAACCTCATAAGTTTAAGTTAATGAAAACTAACTTGATTTTTAATTATGAAAAGGATGACTTAAATGGGAATCCAAAAGGGCTGAATTGCTGTTAAAAAGTGAAAGAGCCATGTAGGGTGGGCAACGTCTTTTTTTTGCCCACCTTCCTCATTAAAAAGTGGTGGGCAACAATAAAGACGTTGCCCACCCTACATGACTACATGACTGGAATTTTGCGCTAACGAGATAGATAACACGATGAAAACGCAACCTATTTTAAGCAATTTACAACTCGAATTATTAAAACTTTATGCCAATAATATTTCGGCACTGCAATTATTTGAAATTAAGTTAATGTTAGGCAACTATTTTGCCCAAAAAGCCAGCGATGCAATGGATGATATTTGGGAATCCCAAAATTTAACCGAACAAACTATGATTGAATGGACAAATGAACACCACCGTATTAAAAATTGTACTTGATACCAATATATTGATAGCTATCATTGGTAGAAAATCACCTTTTCGATGGATTTTTGACCAAATTATTGCTGGACAACTTATTTTATGTGTCTCAAACGAAATCTTATTGGAATATCAAGAAATTTTAGAGCGAAAAACGAGTCAAGAAGTGGCAGATAATTTGATTCATTTTCTAACCATTCATCCGTTTGTTGTAAAAACAGACATTTTTTATCAATTTCATTTAATTTCTGAAGATGAGGATGATAATAAATTTGTCGATTGTGCCATAGCTGCGAATGCCGTTTGTTTAGTTTCTAATGATAAACATTTTAAGGTATTGAAAACCATAAAGTTCCCAAAAGTGAATCTATTAACTTTACCTGAATTTGTACAAGAGTTTAAAGATGGATTAACTTAAACTTCTAACTTTCCCTTGTTTTATGTTTAGGTGTAGCAAGGGCAAGTGTATTTTTACTCGTTCCCAAACTCTGTTTGGGAATGCCTTCAATGACGCTCCGCGTCATATATCAATGAACCAAATATGAGCGGTGAAAAAAGAAAGTACAACGCGGAGCGTTGTGGAAGGCATTCCCAAACAGAGTTTGGGAACGAGAAACGAGAAATGACTTAAATGGGAATCCAAAAGGGCTGAATTGCTGTTAAAAAGTGAAAGAGTTAAGAGGCTTGTCAAAATTACCATTTTTATTTTGTTAGGGCGATGGATTAAAGTGGCCCAGTGATAGATTAACCAGAATTACTATTTAGTCGTTTTTAACGGCTAAGTGTAACACTTCCCAAAATCTGAGTGTGGGGGAGGGGTGGTTGTTCGGCGGAAGACTTTGGCGAGTTGATACCGAACAACCGTTTTTATAGCACTCAATTCACTTTAATTCCTATTAAGAGGAGTATTGATTATGCTATTTAATAAGTATAGCAAAAATCGTTCCGTTTGTAAAAGGGACATCAATTTGGAGGAGCCACCGAATAGTTGGTGGCGAACCTGTACTAATTGGCTATTTGATAGCCTTATGCCGAGTGTGTCGGTATCTACTGTGGGGGCTTGTTCCCTGAAATCTCCTGCGTCTATTTGGCGCGGTGTTGTGTTTGTTGCTATTGTTGTGGGTATGATGGCGATGTTCACCAGCAATCAAGTGCAAGCGGCACCTGGTCCTCCTAACGTAATAACTGGCCTAACCGTCAATAAAATCGGTGATGGCACGATTTCAGGGAATGGGATAAATTGTGGTACAGATTGCGATGAAGATTACGTTATTGATACCCCAGTCGCCTTAATTGCTTTCCCGGAAAATGGCTTCAACTTTGCCAATTGGACAGGAGATTGTACGGGTACAAATCCAAACGTTACTGTCACGATGGATGCGTTCTTTAAAACTTGTACAGCTAACTTTGTTCCAGCAGAGTTTATCATAACGACCATTGCCGGTGACGGAACGCCAGGATACAGCGGCGATGGTGGACCAGCCATAAGCGCAAAGCTCAATCACCCAACAGGTGGGACGATAGACGATATAGGAAACCTGTATTTTTCTGATTGGGATAATCATGCTATTCGTAAGATAAACCTCAACACGGGTATTATTACCACTTTTGCCGGAGGGGTGCTGGGAGGAGGATTCAACCACCCAGGTGGCTATATAGACAGTATGGGGAACCTTCTTTACATTAGCGATTATGGGAACCATGTTATTTATAAGGTAAATTCTGATGGTACTACCACCCTTATCGCCGGTACTATTGGAGTCGCAGGGTATCAAGATGGTCCTGCCGTGGATGCAAAGTTCAACCATCCTGCCATGCTAATAAAAGATGGTGACAATCTATATATTGGTGATTTTTATAACCATCGTATTCGCAAGATGGACCTCATCACAAATGTGGTTGAGACTATTGCTGGAACTGGGGAAGGAGGATACGGCGGTGATGGCGGATCCGCTAAGAATGCAAAGTTGCACTACCCGGGAGGATTAACGTTGGTTAATAATAATTTGTATATTGGCGATTATTATAACCATCGTATTCGTAAGTTAGATATCGGTAGTGGTATCATTACAACCGTTGCTGGTAGTAACGCAACACCACTGGGGTCTAACGGTGGTGGGTATAGCGGCGATGGAGGGCTTGCCACAGACGCGCAGCTCAATGCCCCAAGTATTGCCGTGTTTGATAGTGTGGGGAACATGTATATTACCGATCAGCGGAACCATGTTATTCGCAAGGTAGATACCAGCGGGATCATTACCACCATCGCTGGTATCCCTAACAGCGGCGGCTATAATGGTGATAACATCCTTGCGGATCAGGCACAACTTAATTTACCGTTAAAGATTATAGTAGATAGCGAAGATAATCTGTATATTGCCGATTATGGGAACCATCGCATTCGCAAACTAACGAAAGGCAGTAATGGTGGTTGCGAATCGCGGTTTCGCTTGTACTCTTGGCCGAATGATCCACCTGACTTTGGTACGGAACTGGTTGGTCGTTCTACCTCTATGAGGCACTATGCTTATGCCTATACTTGGGGTGATGACTCAAATTGCCAAAATGGGCCTACGATTAATGACATTAGCCTTAGCGGTCCCAATGTTTCTGAATTCACTATTGAGAATAAGGTTTGCGAGGATGAGCAAGAAAGTTTCAATAACTTATTCTCCCGCTACAACTACTGCCATTTTAACACCGTTTTTTCGCCTACTTCTGAAGGGACTAAGGATGTTACTTTAACCGCCACATTTGATAATTCTGACACACTGATCCAGCCGTTGCTGGCAAAAGCACTTAATACTGGTCTGCCGCAGCTTGAAATTTCTCCAAGTTCCGTTGATTTCGGCACACTCAAAGTGGGTAGTGGTTCCAGTAAGACTATTACTATCAAAAACACGGGTAATGTCAATTTGAATATCAGTAACATTACTGTTAGCGGAGATACTTCTGATGACTTTAGTATGGAATGGCCCGGGTGTTACGAGGGGGGGTTAAAACCGGCTGAGGAATGTAGTCTTCGGGTGTCATTTATGCCCACATCGGCTGGTGCTAAACAAGCCAGCTTTACGGTTACTTCAGATAATGCTGGTAGTGGTGTTATAACTGCAACGGGAACTGCCAAGGACTTGGTAGATTGCTCCTATGACAATATTACTATACAAACAGCTTCACCCGACTACCATACTTGGGCAGTGCAGGATAATAACGGAAATTATACCAAGCACGCGCCCTCCCCTAATTTTGTATGGGCTGATAGAAATGGAAATAGCAAGGCGCTGGTACCCAAAGAAGATGATGTGGTGCTGATCAAGAGTGGTCACTACATTGTTGGTATTCCCGTTCTTGCTAAAGTGAAGGCTTTATGCGTTGAAGAAGGTGGGGCATTAGTACCTTCAAAAGGATGGCCACTGGAAATACAAGCAACAGATGGCATTTCTAATAAGGGTATAATAGGCAAAGTTGAAGATGTAAATGATTTAAGTTGGCTAGGAACCATCCCAGACTGGGCTGTAAATGCAGACGGTAATGATGAAGAGCCTAGTGGTGGTGCTTGTAGTGATCCAAATTCAGTTGACACAAACGCTCAGATAGGTTCTGATGTCATCTTAAGAAGTGGCGACCTAATTTTCAATGAAGGAAAAATTATCGCTGGCAACGGTGGAAACGGTTCTCTGTCCGGTGCAGCCGGCGGTGATGCAATTGTACGGGGTAGCAATATAATCAACAAAGGTACCGTTAGAGCCGGTAAAGGGGGGGATATATATGGCACGTCTGGCGGAATAGCCGGAGAAGGTGGTTCAACCGAGGTATCAAGTAATCACAAACATTTGTATAACGAGGAGTTTTTTAACCAAAATAATGTATGGGAAAAACCCAACATATTTGCAGGTAACGGTGGAAATTGCACTTGTAGTAATAATACCGGCCAAGCGGGAAATGGCGGCGATCTACGATTGACTGCCTATTCTCTTCATCTTGATGGTGGAGAGTATGGTTCTGGCATGGCTGGAACCGGTTGTTCAACGGCAGGTAGCAATGGTAATGGTAGGGTAATAATTGACCCTAACGTTATTTCTCTCGCCAATGCTAACACGAAAGTTCGCGGTGGAAGCGTAAAAATTTTTGGTGGAAAAGATTGGATACTGGACCTCCGCAATATGAGTGGCGTGGTCATTGATGCCACTGATAACGTCACTCTGGCGGTTGGCGAAAATGGTGTCATTGACTTGAGAGGAAATAGTGGTATAATAATAAAAGCCGGCGGAATAGTGCAATTATTTGCCGATATTATCTTGTTAGATGATGGCGTGAAACCGCCTGATCTCATCCAAGCCACTGATATTGTGTTAGGCCCCAACAAAATCCTGCATGATGTCTCGCTAACCGGGGCAGGCAAAAAGATTGGGGAACCTGAAGCCATCCTTCCAGTTCGTTTAACCTTGGCTAACAACGGACCAGAAAAGGATACATACACTCTAAGCGTCACCGACACGGCGGGTTGGACATTGGGTGAGTTACCCTCCACCATCGAAATTGAGGGGCTGGAATTTATTGATCTGGTACTTGATGTAACGCTTCCTACAAGTCGTGGAGCCACAGATGTCATTACTGTCATGGCAACCTCACAGGCTAATCCAGATGTGAAGTCGGTAGCGAAGGTTCATATATCTGTTAAGGAGATGACCTACACTGTTTCTGGTTATATCCTTGATAAATCGGGTAAACCTGTCAAAGGCATCACCGTTGAAATAGATGGTAAGACGGTAGTTACCAATGAACAGGGTCACTTTGAAATTGCTGGTTTGTTATCAGGTGACTATATGTTGAATGTCAGTAAAGATGGTCATAACTTAGCGACTAAAGACATTACTCTCGAAGGCGATGATTCTGTCATTGATATTGATATTGAGATCGTTGCAGTGCCTACACCAGCCTCATGCCAACTCTACGCCGTCAATGACAAAGGACTCAACAACTCGCAGTTCTTCACCGTGAATCTTGTTGATCTCACAATCAGCGCGTTAGGACCCATGTACAAGGGACACGATATTGAAGCCCTTGCCATTCATCCCGAAACGAATATGATTTACGCCGCATCGGGAGACAATGTCACGAATGAGAAACAGGGACATTTCTATAGAGTGGATGGAGAAACGGGTGAACTTTTCCCAGTCGGAAGCAGCGGTTTTAAGGAAATCGAAGACCTTGCATTTAGCCCTGACGGTACATTATATGCCTGGGCAAAAGGCGATGGTTTGATAACGATTAACCTTGCAACGGGTGTGGGTACTTTGGAATTACCATATTCCAAACCACTCATAGAAGGGCTTACCTTGAAGAAAAACGAGGACAAAGTCTTTTTCGGCGCAGTCGGCACCGATCTCTGGCAATATGACTGGGATACCGATACTTTAGACGTGATTTGCCCTGACAAGCTACTCGGCGAAACTGAGGCATTAGAAATCACGCCAGAAGGCTTATTGCTGATAGGTACTCATAATGTGCCCTTTGGTTTACACGCCTTCGATGTCGAAACCTGTGAAGTCATTGAAGCTGATGAAACGTTGAGTAATCAGTATAATGATGTAGAAGGTATTGCGTTGCCGGTGGCGGCTTGTTCATTGAATTTGCCGAGTTGCGATTGCGATGACGAGACTCCTATCCCTGATTGCGATGATTGTGTGAAATGTCCGGTAACCGTGTCGCAAGCCGTTGTAGAGGCACTTCGCTTGTTAGCAGAGTT
>JAGLHR010000578.1 GCA_023143415.1 Thiomargarita sp.
GATGTTTAAGAAATCCGATTTTTTGTTCTGAATCAGAATTTCTAAGCGGCGAAACGATGTTTAAGAAATCCGATTTTTTGTTCTGAATCAGAATTTCTAAGTTTGAATAGAATCGCTTTGCGTAACATCAGTTTGTTATGTTTTAAATTCTGTTCATTCTAAAATTCTGAAAATTCTGATTCTAAAAAATGTCCACATTTAAAATAGTGAAAAAGACATGATGAATAATAATGAAAATGACGATCTGATATTAGCTGATGAAGAGGATGAACTGATATTGGCTGATGATGATGAACCCATTGAAGGGAATAAAGAAACTCCTTCACTCAAAACTAACTCAACAGTTATCAATCCTGCGGCTACCCATTGGAAAGTCATTATTGTCGATGATGAACCTGAAATTCACCAAGTCATCAAATTAGTTTTAAATAATGTTGTTTTTGAAGGTAAACGATTAATTTTTCTATCCGCCTATTCTGGTGAAGAAGGGAAGTCTTTACTAGAGAAAAATCCAGACAGTGCATTGCTATTTTTGGATGTCGTGATGGAAAAAAATGATTCGGGTTTGCAATTCGCCAAATATGTTCGTGATACGTTGCACAATTCATTTGTGCGTATCATTCTTCATACAGGGCAACCAGGTGAAGCCCCCGAAGAATCTGTCATCATGGATTATGATATTAATGATTATAAGATCAAATCCGACATGACAGACTTAAAAATGTTTGTGACAACCATGGTGGGTTTAAGAAGTTATCGAGACTTAATCGCATTAGAAGCCAGTAAAGTGCTTTTAAAAGATAAAAATGATCAATTGCAAGAGGAGATCACTAAGCGTCAGCAAGTCGAAAATGAACTGCGAGATCATCGTGATAACTTGGAACAATTAGTAGCCAAACGCACAAATGAATTGGCAAAAATCAATGTACTACTACAGAAAGACATCACTAGGCGCGAACAGATAGAAAAAGAATTAATAAGAAGTAAGGAAGCGGCAGAAGCGGCTAACAACGCTAAAAGTACATTTATTTATAACATAAGCCATGAATTTCGCACGCCGCTTAATGGTATTTTGGGTTACACCAGCCTTTTAAAGGATGATGAAGGTTTAAAAGACGAACAAAAAGAAGACATACAAATTATTCAAAACTGTGGCGAACACTTGTTGACGTTGATTGACGATGTTTTAGACTTATCCAAAATCGAAGCGGGTAAATTAGAACTGATTCCAAAGCCGTTTCGTTTCCCAGACTTCTTAAAAAATGTGGTGAATTTTTTTAGCATAAGAGCGAAACAAAAAGGCATTGAACTTGTTTATGACTCACCGTCTCAATTACCAAACATCGCGTTAGCCGATTCTAAGAGATTACGGCAAATATTACTCAACTTATTGAGTAACGCTATCAAATTTACCCACAAAGGGCAAGTCACTTTTAAAGTGAGTTATCAACACGCCCCAACTTCCTCTCAAAAAGAGAAAAATCCGATTCGTTTTGAAGTGGAAGACTCTGGAGAGGGCATAGCGGCAGAAAATTTTGAGGTGATTTTTCTACCCTTTCAACAACTGGCTAAACAATATCAACAAGTAGATGGCACAGGATTGGGCTTGTCCATTAGCAAAACACTGGTAGAAATGATGGGGGGGAAATTGTATGTACAAAGTGAGCTTGGCATCGGTTCTCGCTTTTGGTTTGAAATTCCCTTACAGGATTACTTTGAGATGAATTTGCAAGATGAAGAATGGATTGGCCATTCATCACAAAATTCAGAAGTTGTCGCACCAAAGATTATTCCTCCAGATGTGAAACAAATTGAAGCATTGTTTAAATTTGCTAGAATGGGTAATATGTCCGCTGTCATCGAAAAGGCGGAAGCCCTAGAAAATAACTCTAATTTACAAGCATTTACCCAAACTGTCTGTCAATTAGCAAAACAGTATGAGCTATATAAACTCAAAGCGTTTTTGCAAAAATACCTTCCGCAAACACAAGAACAATCGTGAAAACATTCAATTTACAAAAACACTTAGGCGATAGTCTTGCCCCTATCGCCGGAGCCATTTTACCATTGGCATTTGCGCCTTATACTTTATTTCCCATCGCAGTAATATCACCCGCCTTATTATTTTTACTTTGGCAAAATGTTTCCCCAAAACGGGCTTTTTTGCGAGGGTTACTTTATGGTATAGGGCTATTTGGCTTTGGCGTATCGTGGGTACATATTAGTTTTCACCAATTTGGTGGCTTACCCCTTTTCGGAGCCATTTTACTCACCGCCGCCTTCGTTTTAATAATGGCACTCTATCCCGCATTGCTAGGCGGATTACTCACACGCTTTTTTTCAGAAAATACGCCCATCAAGTTATTATTAATCTTCCCCGCCGCTTGGACATTGATGGAATGGCTACGAGGTTGGTTATTCACCGGTTTTCCTTGGTTAAGTTTAGGTTATAGCCAAATGGATTCGCCATTAAATGGATTCGCGCCAATATTTGGCGTGTATGGTGTCAGTTGGTTGACCATATTAACAGCCGCTATACTTATTTATTCCTTTAATATCAAACGGTTGCGTATTTTACCCATAATAGCAGTCATCATTATATGGAGCGGTGGTTGGCTATTATCCAGCATATCATGGACTCATCCTCAAGGTAAAGCCTTGAAAGTCGCATTGATACAGGGCAATATTCCACAAGAATTCAAGTGGCAATCGAGCTACCAGATTCCAAGTATGCAACGCTATTTACAGTTAAGCCAAGCACACCGCGATGCTGAACTGATTATTTGGCCAGAAACAGCCATCGCATTGTTCTACCATGACATCGAAAAATACCTCCCTGATTTTTTAGAACAATTGAATGCTGAACATATCAAGTATGATACCGACTTTCTAATTGGGGTTCCCGTGATGGAAAAGAATGGTTCCTATTTTAATAGCGTGGCGAGCATAGGAAAACAACCGGGATTTTACTATAAATACCATTTAGTTCCCTTTGGTGAATATATTCCTTTTCAATCCAGTCTTGGAAATTTATTAGAATTACTTGACATACCCCTCTCCGCATTTTCAGCAGGGGAAGCGAAACAAGTTAATTTGAAAAGTGCGGGCGAAACGATAGGTGCCTCAATTTGTTATGAAGACGCTTATGGTGAATTAATACGCAAAAGTTTGCCCGGCGCGACGCTGCTAGTGAATATCAGCAATGACGCTTGGTTCGGAAACTCAATCGCACCCCATCAACATTTAGAAATCGCCAGAATGCGAGCCTTAGAAACGGGACGTTATTTGCTCAGAACAACTAATACCGGTATTTCAGCGATGATTGATGCCAAAGGTCAAATCATCGCACAAACACCCCAATTTAAAATCATCACATTACGTGTGACTGCCCAACCTTATCAGGGCATCACGCCTTATGTTCGTTTTGGTAACGGATTAATTGTGAGTTTACTATTACTCTCTCTGTTATTGGGACAAATTTTAATGCTTAGGAACGTGCATCAAATAATTTAGTCAACTTTAAAACCAGACCTGCCAGGTTAAAACAAAACCTGGCAGGTCAAGAGCAGCGTCCAAACTTGATTTTGACCTGGCAGGTTTTCTTTTGAACCTGCCAGGTCTGGTTTAGTTTTCGAGGTTTCCGTTTTTCTTAAAAAAACGGAAACCTCGAAACGAATTTATTTTATGCACATTCCTTAATCTAAAAAACGAAATCAAATGACTCAAATTAAAAAGACGGACACCCCTGAATTACTCTCCCTTCAACCCATTACGGGAATTAAAGTCGGCACCGCCTGCGCCCAAATTAGACAAGCAGAGCGTGACGATTTGGCTTTGTTTGAATTACCGCCACAAAGCACTTGTGTTGCCGTCTTCACACGCAATGCGTTTTGCGCCGCCCCCGTCACCATTGCAAAACAACATTTGGAAAGCATCGCGCCACGTTTCTTATTAATTAATTCAGGCAATGCGAATGCGGGCATCGGGGAAGCGGGAATACGCGATGCTTTAAACTGTTGCGAAGCCGTTGCACAATTAGCAGATTGTGCGCCTAATGAAGTATTACCTTTTTCGACGGGCGTAATTGGGACTCCTTTACCGGTTGATAAAATCAGTGCCGCTTTACCCAACGCTTTCGCTGCCCTTGATGCCCAAGGTTGGGAAAAAGCCGCAGAAGCAATTATGACAACTGATACAGTGCCTAAAGGTTTTTCGGTACAGAAGTCTATTCAAGGGCAACCAATTACCATAACAGGAATTGTGAAAGGCGCAGGTATGATTAAGCCAGATATGGCAACCCTATTGGCATTTATTGCAACCGATATTGCTGCACCAACATCGGTATTACAAGCCTGTATCAATCAGGCGGTTAATCAGAGTTTTCACCGTATTACTATTGATGGGGATACTTCTACCAATGATGCCTGTGTCTTGATTGCGACAGGGCAGGGTGAAGTGACGATTGAGAGTACTGAGCATGTTGCTTTTGCCCCGTTTTGTCAGGCGGTGACAGATATTTTTCTTCAATTGGCGCAAGCTATCGTTCGCGATGGTGAAGGCGCAACTAAGTTTATGACTATCTCTGTGGAACAGGGTACTTCTGAGCGGGAATGTCTTGATGTGGCTCATACGATTGCACATTCTCCCTTAGTCAAAACGGCTTTTTTTGCCAGTGATGCTAATTGGGGGCGTATTTTAGCGGCTGTTGGCAGAGCCGGTGTGGATAATTTAGATATTCAAGCGGTGCAAATTTATCTTAATGAATTGTGCATTGTACAAAATGGCGGTGTTGCAGAAAGTTACACGGAGGAACAGGGGAAAGCAGTCATGCGTAAAAAAGAAATTATGGTGCGGGTGTTATTAGGGGAACGTGGGAATCATAAAACAATGGTTTATACCTGTGATTTGTCTCACGATTATGTGCGTATTAATGCGGAATATCGTACTTGAAAAAGCAAATGTTACATGTCGTCGCCGGAGTTATTTATAACCACAAAAGTGAAATCTTACTCGCCCGCCGCCCGGAACAGAGTCATCAAGGCGGCTTATGGGAATTTCCAGGTGGAAAATGTGAGGCAGGTGAATCCGCCCTGCAAGCACTCACACGAGAATTAGAAGAAGAATTAGGTTTAGTCGTACAACAAGCACGCCCTCTAATTTCTGTGAATCACGCTTATCCTGATCAAAAAATTCGTCTGGATGTCTGGCGTATTGAACAATGGCAGGGACAACCTTGGGGGCGTGAAGGTCAAATCGTGCAATGGTTTCATCCTAACCATTTGAAAAATAAAGCGTTTCCTGCTGCTAATCTTCCAGTTATCACTGCGGTACAATTACCGGCGTTATATTTAATTACGCCTGAACCCGTTTCACTGACAGATAAAAAATTCTTTTATCGTTTAGAAGCGTGTTTAGATAAAGAGATTAGGTTGGTACAATTACGCGCAAAAAATTTATCGGCGCGTGATTATTGTTATTGTGCCGAAAAAACGTTGAAGTTCTGTGATCGCTACGGCGCAGAATTATTAGTCAATGCGACTCCAGAAATAGCGTTATCAGTGGGAACGCATGGTGTGCATTTGAATAGTGAACGATTATTAAGCACTCAAGAACGTCCTTTAGGCATAAGAGTAGCCGCCTCTTGTCACAATTTGGAAGAAATCCAGCAAGCGAATCTTATCGGTATAGACTTTATGGTGTTAAGTCCTGTGCGTACTACCGCCTCACATCCAAATGCCTCTCCTTTAGGATGGTTTGAATTTCTGCAATTAACAGAACAAGCGCATTGCCCAGTATTTGCTTTGGGCGGTATGAAGAGGACTGATCTATCCAAAGCATTGGCGCATGGGGCGCAAGGGATTGCCGCTATTCGTGCTTTATGGGACTAAACGTTTTGGAGTTCAAAGTAGTAGGGTGGGTAGGAACGAAGTGGAAACCCACCGTTTTGAAATGGTGGGTTTCGCTATCGCTCTACCCACCCTACGCTTCAATGCCATTAAGTTAAGGGCAGACACACAGGTCTGCCCCTACAAAACTCCGCGTATCATAATATTGTAGGGGCGAACCTGCGTGTTCGCCCTGGCTTAACTTAATGGCATTGACGCTGGCGCGTGGGAACCAGAAAAAACTTTAGCCTCGAACTCTGTTTTGGAACGCCTTCCTAGACGCGCAGCAAAGAACATTTATCTGTTAGGAAAACGAATATTTGGTAAGCATTACATGAACCTATCCCACTATTCGTTTTTGAACTTAGAAATCCGATTTTTTGAAAGGATTTCTTAAACCTCGTTTTTTGGTAAACAACCCAACTATTTTTATTCATTATTCTGCATTTTTGAATAGTGGGATAGGTTCATTAAATAAATTATGGAGAAATCATTGAAAATTGAACAGATTGAGGTCTATTCTCTCAAAGAAATGGATTCTTATTTAACCCGTGAAACTTGTGATTTCTTTTCACAAGCTGCTGCTGTATGCCTTGATAATCAAAATCATTCACCTGGCGTTATTTTTAAAGTTGAAGGTGATTTATTGGCTCAATTTCCATTATTTTGGAAGCCCGTTACGGGGCAAATGAAAAATTCTTGTTATGATATTCGAGGTTCAAGTTTTTTGAAGAAAAACTTGAACCTCGAATGCAATATACCACAGAAGCGGGTGCCTATTGTCTGGCCATTTTGATGATGCAGAAATTAACAGAATATAAAGTCATTAGGCAATCTCAAAAAGGCACTGGATTCGATTTTTGGTTAGGCGATAAAAAAGATGATTATCCCTTTGAAAATAAAGCCAGACTAGAAATCTCAGGAATATTAAAAGGAGAACAAAACCAAATTAACCAAAGAATCAGCCAAAAAGTAGCCCAAACTAAACAAAGTAATGGCTTAAAATTGCCCGCTTACATTGCAGTAGTCGAATTTGGTGCACCCCGATTACAGGTGAAAAAAAGATGAAAAAATCTGCTCAAGTTAATGAATTACATGAAAAAGCCATGAAAATGGCACAAGCCGCCTTTGTTGCGCGGATGCAAGGTGAATTAGAAAACGTCAAACAATTCTCTTATCACGCTTTTGAATATGAACGTAAAGCAGCAATGCTGTTATTAAATGATTATGACGTTGAACCAACCCGTTCAGTTTTATTCAGAAGTGCGGCAAGTCTCGCATTAAATTTTGGGGATTATAGAGAAGCGGAACGCATGATTGCTCTTGGATTGCTAGGCAATCCACCGCCGGAAATTTTAGAAGAATTAAGGGAATTATTTATTTCCAATATTTCGGTACAAACAAAGCCTATCTCAATTTCAGTAAACCAACATCGCCCTTCACGAAAAATGTCAAGCATTGGTATGGCGATGGGTGAAAGAAGGATTGCATTTTCCTCGTTCCCACCGCTCTAGCGTGGGAATGCGTACCACGATGCTCCAGCGTCGAGAAGACAGAACGTTTTCGTGTTGAATTTTTTTATAATGTGTGACGCAGGAACGTTACGAGATGCATTCACCACGAAGACGTTGGGAACGAAAAAAAAAAGCCCCTAATTGTAGGGGCTTTCAATGTTTCGTGAGTAAGTTGTTGTATTTGTTCCGGCGCGTGGGAACTAGAAACCTGCCCCAGCAGACTTTAGAACTTACAGATCACTTACTGGCTGATCAGTTGCTGGTGTTTCTTTACGAACGGGTTTCGGTTTTGCTTCCAAAATACGGAAGTAAGTCGTACCAGGGATCAATTCCATAACAGCAGAAAAAGCGTCATGTTGCGTTGACCACACGGGGTAAAGTGGATTAAGCAATTGGATATCAATGGATGGCAATTTCAAAATACCGGTATTATTACTTGAATCAAATTGGTAAGTTGGGTTAGGACAATTTCCGTTTGGCGGACAATCTGGACAAGAAGCGAAACCATCGTCGAAACCATCGTCATAAGTTACTTTCAACTCTTCTTCTGTGCAACCACTGGAAGTTCCACAACCATCGGGATTTCCACAAAGAAGCAAATCCTTAATTTGTTCGTAAGTCCACCCAGAGTGTGTTCCATTTCCTCTGCCCCAGCAATTAGAAGGCTGATCATTGATAGACACCCAGAAGCGAGAGCTATCATTAATATTGCCATAGGCATAGAAACCCCAACCAGCGTTGTTGCCATCAGGATCACCATCATGGTGTTCTGCCATTTTATAGCCAGGACCAAATTGGGCCTCACAAACATCATTAGCATCTTGAAGACCCTTTAAAGCGTCACCAGGTACTGGAAAAGTAAGTCCAATATGACCTTCTGCCCAGCCGAAATAATATTTACAGGGCATTGAGCCACCACATGTAGGAGGAACATATACCCCTGGATCGGGTGAACCGTCTGTTTTCAAGCACAGAATGGGAAGTTTGGTTGAGCAAAGGGTGTCACCAGTGTATGCATTACAGCCATTACACCAGACATAATCTTCACCGTGTCCATAATGATCCCGTTTTTTCCAGGTCATCCCCTTCTTAGCAGAAGAGGCCATGCCTGCATCTGGGAGAGCAGCATCTGTAGGAGCAGAGGCTTTTAAATCTTCTACAAGCCTTGCATCTGGCTCAACACCAGGTGCTGCTATCATAGTCGTCATTCCCAAGTCTGGAAGTGGCTCATCAAGTATCCCTTCAGCATTGCCGACAGGTGTAGCCGTTAGGTCAACAGCATCGGTGAGGTCTGCAAAAGCAACTGGTGAAGCAGCAAGGGATACCGCGACAAATAGGCAAGACGTTCTTGCTATCGCCCCTAGACTGCTGTTCTGTTTTGTAACTAGAACATGTTTTTTGACGTTCATAACTATACTACCTACCTTATATAAGTTGATTTAAATTAATTTACTCATTCCTAAAATTAGCAAATAGACCTAAATTGAGTTTGGCCATCTCAATTTTCCTCAATGACATTGTTCAGCCTGCCAAGCCCTTATCACCAGATGAATGACTTTATCTCGTTTAGAATTTGAGGCGCATTCCAAATGAACAGAACTGAGCAACGTAGCACCTTCAACGCTTTGCCATCGGCTCTGATACTAAATCCATTATTATTATTATTATATTATTAAGTTATAGTACACAAAAATGATATGTCAATAAAAATTCAATTTTTTTAAATAGAAATCGGAAATCTAAAAATTGATAAGCCATAAGCCATATTTTTTGATGCCTAT
>JAGLHR010000579.1 GCA_023143415.1 Thiomargarita sp.
TGGTTGCCCTGAGTAGTTACATTAATTTCTCAATTTCCAACATGTTTAACTCCCCTCAATCTTTAATATCTTCTCGCACCATACTTATCACAGGTTGTTCCAGTGGTATAGGATACTGTGTAGCAAAAGGTTTGAAAAGGCGAGGTTATTCCGTTGTTGCCACCGCGCGTCAGCCTAAAGATGTTGCCCGTTTACAAGATGAAGGTTTTTCAAGTCTCCTCTTAGATTTGAACGATTCATTATCCATTCACGAAGCCGTGCAAACGGTGTTAGAAAAAACCTCCGGGCGATTATATGGCTTATTTAACAATGGTGCTTATGGACAACCGGGTGCTATAGAAGATCTCTCTCGCGAAGCGTTGCGTCAACAATTTGAAACGAATTTGTTCGGTACGCATGAATTGACTTGTCAAGTGTTACCAATCATGCGTCAACAAGGTGAAGGGCGGATTATCCAAAATAGCTCAATATTAGGGCTGGTGGCATTGCCCTATCGTGGTGCTTATAATGCCAGCAAATTTGCTTTGGAAGGATTAACAGATACTCTGCGCTTAGAATTAGCCAACACGGATATTTTTGTCTCCTTGATCGAACCTGGACCAATTTTGAGCAAATTCCGCACCAATGCGCTGACTATGTTCAAACGACACATTAATGTTGAACATAGCCGACACCAGAACAAATATGCTAAAATTGAGCAACGATTAGTAGCAAAAAAGCCTATCTCATTTACTTTGCCACCTGAAGCCGTGCTAAAAAGGGTTATCCACGCCCTTGAATCAAAACGCCCACAGCCGCATTATTATGTCACTTTTCCAACGGTTTTTTTGGCGACTTTGAAACGATTTCTGCCCCATCGGACAATGGATTGGATATTACGATCTTTGCCTGAATAAGTGGAATCAAACCTCAGAGGTTTTGAAAACCTCTGTGATTTTTATTGGGTTTAGCAAAAAAAAATCTAAAAACCGCACATTCCATTGGGACAGCAAGCACCAGAAGAACACGCAGGTTCTGGATTTGTCAAAGCCCCGCTTTGAACAAATTGCCCTCCACTAACTAAACGTTTAACAGGGCTATCAGCAGATGTTGTGCCTAAATTGATATTGGCACGGGAAGACACTTCACCCCAAGTAGTCAGCTTTTCATTCATAGAATGTTTGACTTCGACAACTTGAGCATTTTCTGCACAATGATAATCATAAGTTGGCATATAAATTTCCTACTTTCAATAGATTGATGACTGACTAAAAATAATTTATAAATCAAAACGTTAAACTTTTTTAAGTGAAAACGATGTGTCAGTTCTAATATTTTTAAATCTTAAATCAATTGTAACTAGTACTCAGGGCAACCACAAGGGATTGCCCCTACATCAGAATATTTTCGTCACTCGATATAAGAATATTTCAGCCTAAAGTT
>JAGLHR010000058.1 GCA_023143415.1 Thiomargarita sp.
TTTTTCATTTTCTAACTCAAGGTTTAACGCGGTGAACCAGCGGATTGTTTTTGCGACGATAACCTTGCTTTTTATCTGGTTTTTCGACTGTTGTTGTCGTTTTGGATAAAAAGTTGATATTGAAACTGGTGTTAAAATGAATCCCAGCCTGATAACCCGGCAGATTAATGGATGTTGGACGATCTAAAGTCATAAAGGCACCGCAGGATTCGCCCGCATCACAGATAAAGCCGTCGTTATTGAAATCACTTCCCGCCGTAATAATATAAGTGCCATGGGCGATATCGTTAAAGCTGAAATGATAAACGCCGTCTTTTACTGTGGCGCGGGTTTCTTGTACTGTTTCCAGCGTCTTAGGATTAATGAGCAGAACATAATGAACGCCAGCATCGCCTGTCATATTGGGATCGCCCACTTGTAAGATCACGGGTACTTTGACTGTATTGATATTGCTTTTGATAGTAATAGTGCTTGTGAATGTGCCTGTTGTTAGGCTGCTGCGATCAATTCTAATCAGATAATCACCTAAACCACTGCCCTGATATGATAAGAATCCACCGTCGGCACTGATATTTTCTATCCGTAAATCTCCGCCGCCGCCATTGCTGAGTGTGATTGTGGTGCTGGTGCGATTTAAACCAAAATTTAAGGCTCTGGGGCTGACGATCAATTGGGGGAGAGGTTGGGGAACGATGCCGCCGCCCAGTTCAATTGCCGCTAATACCGCCTTTTGTGCATTAATGAGTCCATAACCAAAATCGTCGTCGCGCCCTGGCAGCCCTAAATCATCTGTGATTTTTCCACGACTTAATAGGGCATCAAAACCTTGGGGAGTTAAATCGGGATTGACGGCTTTCATTAAGGAGGCAACGCCGCTAATATGTGGTGCTGCCATTGAAGTGCCTTCATAAGGGCGATAGGTATATTCTATTTTTTGCTTGCCCGATTCATAGCCCGACTCATAGCCAACGGTGCTGATAATACCATCGGGAATACCATCGCCATTAATATCTGGCGTGTTATCTCCGCCAGGTGCAGCGACATCAATATCAATACCAAAGTTGGAGTAAGAGGCGCGTTTCTTATTAATATCAACGGCACTGACTGAAACAACCCCATTTAATGAAGCGGGATAAGATGGAATATCGCTATCTTCATTGCCCGCTGCGGAAACAACAATGATTCCTGCATTGCGTACTTCGTTAATCAGTTGTTGAAAGCCGTCGGAAATAAAAGGTCCTCCTAAACTGAGATTGATAATATCTGCCCTTTGCGTCGGGAGAAGGAGAGAGTCATTGGGTAAACCAGCGGCAAAGCGTATCGCCTGCGATATATCATAGTCAATCCCAACGCCTCCTTTGCCAGTCACTCGTAAGGGCATTATTTTTGTGAGCCAAGCAACGCCAGCAATGCCTTCATTGTTATTGCTCATCGCGGCGATTGTGCCAGCAACGTGACTGCCGTGAAATGAACTTCCCCCTGGATAGGAAATATCTGCATCAGTGGGATCGGGATCGAGACCATCCTCATCTAACGATATTTCAATATTACTAATAAAATCATAGCCTTGTATAATATTACCGCGTAAATCAGGGTGGTCAGGCAAAATGCCGGAATCAATAACGGCAACAATAACGGAGGAATCGCCTATTGTCGTATCCCACGCTTGAGGTAATTTGATTAAAGAATGGTTCCATTGATAAGGATATCTCGTATCGTTAGGAACTCGTAACGTTCGTAGCTTATAATTTGGGCTGGCTTCAATCACATCACTGCGTCTGCGTAACTCTTTGATTTTCATTAAGGTTTTATGTTTTAAACGCAATTCTGGTGTGTCAAATTTGTTAGCCAAGCTCATCGTTGCTTGATTGGATTGATCAAGTTTAAATAACCTGCGCCGTTCATTATCAATAGTCCCTTGTATTCCAAGGGAAGCAGCTTGCGTTTGCAACTTGTTGGAGGCAAATTGGACAATCACATCACCAGGGACATAATTATTACTTAAACGCATTCCATGAGAAGTCGTCGTCATATCTTGCCCAATGCTTAAGACATAATTAGACGCGCCCAAATAGGCTTGCACCTGTATAATATATTGCCCATCTGATGGCACAATTAGCATTTCAGTCTTTTCATCTCCAACTGAAGCATCCACAATGGTTGTCGTGCTATCTGAATTAACTTTCAGCAAGCCCAAATCCAAATCGTTATTACCCAGATTTTGATCAGCCACAAAAAGGGCGATAATTTGCCCTGCGCGTAAATCGACTTCAAAAAAGTCGTCTTGATCACCAAACATTCTGAAACGTCCACTTGGTCCTTCTCCGGGCAGGTTGACATAACCGCCTAAAATCACGGGATTGGAAATAGGTTGGGCGTTGTAAGTGTTATTATTAGATTGCTCTGATGTGTTGACATCATTGACATCGCCATCTCTTGCCGTATTGTTTGCCACAAAAATGCGCCCACTGATGTTGGAACTGCCACTTGAGTCGTCTTCGCCACCACAAGCTGTGAGACTTAAAATTATCAATAAAATTAATGTGTGTTTTAGTAACATGTTGTGATTTCTGAGTTGTGAGTGGTTGATTTGACGGGGCTATTATGAATAATATTTTTGAATCAGAATTTTCAGAATCAAACGGAAAACAACCGGTTAAATTTGCAATAAATTATTGATTTAATTCACTTTCCATTGTTAGAATCAGAATTTTCAGAATTTGAGAATTTTCAGAATTTAAAACCTCATAAATCAATTTGAGTCGAGAGTTTTTTGAAAAAAAACATTTGATTTTTAATTCTGAAAATTCTCAAATTCTCAAATTCTGATTCAAACAATTTAATAATTAATAATTAACAATTAAGCTATAAAGTACTTATCCGTCGGAATCGACTGTTTATTACGCCGTTTTAAATCATAATATTGTAACAATATGATCGCATAAAAAAATGGGGTTAATAATCTATCTATAGTCAGATAAGTGAGTTGCATCGCTAATTCGATTTGCTCTTTGGTAAAACTTGCCCCTAGCAATCCTTCAATAACCCCACTTAATATTAAAGCAAGAGACATAGAAAAGAGCAAAGGTATTGCCAAAACAATCGCTGTACGAAACCAATTATTCCACACCAGTTTGTGACTACGTTGCAAAGACTCAATTACTGTCGCATCCTCAAAAAGAATCAGTGGTGTAAAAAATCGTAATGATACCGCTAAAATGACTCCCGGAATCACTATCATTAAACCAATGCCCACAAAAAAAGTGTAAAAAGCCGTTGCCAAAAGTATGGGCAATAATTTTTTTATGCCCTGTAATAACGCATCAAAATTACCCCCATCAAACTGATTAATGATCGCGCCAAGACGATAAAAAATCGCAGTATGTAATATCAGCACTGCCACCATGTATAAAAAAAGAGTGATCGAGGTATCCATCATTGTGGCTATGATGGCAGTATATTCAAGGGTATTTAATTGAGGCATGTAGAGATGAAGTAAAATAGATAAAAACACATCAATTAATACCAATGGCAATATCTTGGGAAAACAGAACAGAAATAATTTGACACCCCCTTCTAATATTTCAGAGGTGAGTTGTGGTTCAGTAGGTAATTTCATGGTGAATGGTGAATGGTTAATGGTGAATTGGTAAATAGTCATTTTATTGATTTTTTTTTTTGCTATTATGATAACTGATAACCAATAATTGATAACTGATACTCGATCATCAAGTTTTTCGTCTGACAAGAACAATAACTACAAGGATTGTATATAAGATTCGAGGCTTACAGTTTTTTTAAAGAAAAAACTGTAAGCCTCGAATGGATTGGATCGTCTGTTCGTTTTTAATCCATTCGAGGTTCAAGTT
>JAGLHR010000580.1 GCA_023143415.1 Thiomargarita sp.
ACTTAATCGCTTGCTCATAATTGGCTTTGTTGATTAAGGTTGAATAGGTAATTTCATCAATTGGCAATTTCTGTTGTTTCATTTCCTGAAACAAACTGATAGCTGTTTTGAAATCACCTGTATAATGAATTAAGCGGTTATATGCCCTTGTATCTAAAGGGATATTTTCCGTTTTAATGTCTTTTAGATAATCCGCCAACTGACTCGGATTACGTTTAATCAGATTTAAATAAATTTCTTTTAACCGAGAAGACTTTTTAGACTCACTCAGTATTTGCTTAAATTTATCAAACTTGGCTTTAAATTTTTCTGGAAAAAGATGTAAAGAAGGAGAGTAATTGTTTTGAGAGGCAAAAAACTGATAAAATTTTTCTAAATCGAAATAATGAGCTTCACTAGTCAAAATACTATCAGGCAAGTTTTCTAAAGCGGATAGCCATAGCCTATACGCTGGCGATTTGTTAAAACGCTTGTTGGTAGGCAGATTATCAAATAGGATATTTAGGAAAAGAAAGAAAAGATTGCTGTCTTTGCTATTGCTAAAAATCCCTTGAATGATAGGCTGATAATAGGTTATTTGTTCGAGATTTTTAACCAAACTAAAAACCCGACTTATTTCATCGTATTCCTTCAATTCATATAACGCGAAAACAGCATTTTTCACGCTATCACGCTCGGTTAAATGTTGAATTTGCGATAAAGATTGTTCTTTTATGCTTGCCCGCAATTCCTCTTTAATTCTTCGAGATTTTCCTCGAAATTCCTTTACACATAGCACTGCTAAAAAAGGATTAACCTTGCTGACGTTTAAGATAAAATTCTGCCGACGAAGCGATGCCAAGCCAATCGCATAGTCAACATTCTTACCATATTGTTTCGGATCGCATAACTGAGCTTTAGTAAATTTCATTATTCATTCCTAAGAGAGTAAAAAGAAAAAAAACGAATCAGGTACGATATTAAGTACAACGGATTAGGGAATTGAACGGATGGATTCCAGGTTAAAATTTCGGAGACACTGCGCTAAGTCTTCTTCCTCTTATCAATCCGTTCAATTCCCCAATCCGTTGTACTTATACGTTAATGAGACACGATCTGTTACGTAAAATCAAACTCATCCTCTTCATCATCTGGCATTCCCTTCGCACGGTAAAAATCCAAATACTGCTCGTTCGTAAAACTATAAGTATTTTTATGCACCATCAAAATACCAATTTCAGTACTCACCCGCAAAAAATAATCTAAATCGGCATTAGGAAAACCGCTTTTGACTTTTTCTGTCAAAATACGGATCGTTTCATCTCTCGTAATCGCCGTATTACTTTTCTTTTTCTCAAAGAGTCTTGTTGCAAAATGCGTTGTCAACGCATCAAAAGTGATTTTACTAAACCGACTATCTCGCTCGCCTTCACGCTGATACAACCTATCAATAAAACTATCCTTTAATTCATTCGTATTTTCTGGAATGGGATCATCTTGATATTCAGGATTTTTTTGCCTATCTTCCACCACCTCAATAATCATTTTCAACAACATCGGCACCCTTAACCAATCCGCAAAAACTTCATCAACAGCCATTTCCGCCCGAATCACTTCATTCGCAGCGGGCAAAGCCATTTTTGATAAAAAATCTTCAATTTGGTGGGTTCGCATTTTATTCAGTCCAAAAACCGGCATCCGTTCCGTTTTAGAGATATTGAACCGATGACTGTTCCGACTTGAAAGCAATAACGGTACATCAGGATAACGTTCAATCAAATCCTGAATTTGCTTTTCAACCGAACCAACTTGAGCACCTAATTCATTTAAACCATCCAAAAACAAATTAATTTTGCCCTTTTGCAATCTCGTCTCAACAAACTCAACGGGAAAACGACGTAGCTCATCAAAAATTTTACTGATCAATGTCAGATTACCCGTCGCAAGCGACTTCAGATCTAAATAAAATGGCAGATTCTGTTCAGCCTCTTTTTGACATCGAAGCGCATCTTCATAAGCCAAATATTGCAAAGTGGTGGTTTTCCCCATGCCCGCATCGCCAGATATCATTAATCGAGGAAATTCTCGACGCAAATGATCAATCGTGTCTTCCCGCAATCTCCTATCTTGCTCATCAAACTCTTCACGCGCATATAACTCAATTTTTTCAGCACCACGAATACTCACAAAAATGCGTTCCCAACGCTTAAAATCATCAATTAAATCAACAAGATAAGAGTTAACGTCAGGATGTTTGATTTTCTGATTTTCAATCGTTTGTCGCAGAGCGTCATAATGCTTCAAAGTCGCGTAAACCATCACGACTAAAACGCTGCTGGCATTTTGTACAAATTCAACACGACGATTCGCCCAAGGCGGCAACAAAGATTGACTGTCTTTTTTACAATGATCAACCTCATTGCGAGTACAATAGGCTCGACAAAAATGAGATAAACATTCGGGCTTGTCGATGTATTTTGGTAATTCTGTTCGACTCAGCTTAGGATAAGACTTGCTGTGGAGTTTTAATCTTTTCAAGATAGGCAATAAAGTCAATTCCTCTTCCGATTGAATTTCACCAATAAAACGCCCAACAAAAGTTAAATAACGTTCTAAATACGTCATAAAACCACTTAAAGCATTAAAATCCGTTGAGTTCAACAGCTTTTCCAAAGCCTCTTTAAATGGTTCAAAACCGCCAGCACAACGAACCACTTCAAATAACAAATCAACCCCTTTCTCCCAATCAAAAGCAAAAGGGCTAATCATTGGATTTTCAAACTCAAGTTTGAGTTCATCAATCAGTTTTATTTTCAGTTCTGAAATTTCCATCATCTTAAATTTTTTCCCAATGTTTTCGTTAATTTATCTGAGCAAATTGTTAATTATACTCCGCGCGGTTAATTTTTTGGATTTTCGTAGGGGGCATTCGAGGTTTTAGCAAGCGTAGCAAGCGTAGGGTGGGTAGGAGCGAAGCGGAAACCCACCATTTCTCAATATTAAATGGTTGCGGTGGGTTTCGCTTTCGCTCTACCCACCCTACTTTACTACTCCTAATACCATACCATTGAATTTCATGAATATTAAGTTCTTCACGACTGGTATGGACAAAATAAAATTCACGGTTGGGATATTGTTTGTGGAGACGGCGATAGCTTTGCATCGCTTCAACACCACTGTTGCAAGTTTCAAGAACCGATAAACGATCTGGTTGCATTGTTCTTGGTTGTATGCGCTTCTAACGCTTCAACAACCAACCATTGCTTAGGGTAGGCTTGACGTATTTTTGACCAATGCATTATTTTTCCTTATAAAAAACTGGGGAACTCTGAACCCAATTATTTTAAATTTTCGGATTTTAGTAGGGGGCATTCGAGGTTTTAGTTTTTTTTTCAAAAAAACTAAAACCTCGAATCCTGTGTGTTCGCCCTGGCTTAACTTAATGGCATTGAGGCTAAAGCTCAGGGCAGACACGCAGGTCTGCCCCTACAAAACACCGCGTATTCTGTGCTTGTAGGGGAGAAATGGCCAGTTTCAAAAAACGGGCCGTTTCTCATTTGGAAGTCATTTTCATATCGACTTTCCCCACAGCTAAAATCATTTTAAATGCTTCATTGGGAGTCATATCAATCTCCTTCAATTTATCTGACTTGATTATCACCAATCGACCACTTGTGGGAGTTGGCGAATTTGGAACATAAACAAATGACATGCGGCAACCATCATCATCTTGATACTCCTTCGTCACCAAACCGATTTCTTCAGAATCACTTGCGGTATCTTTATATAGCACAACAGCCTTAAATACGGTTTCATCGCCAGTATCATACCCCAATATCTCCTTAATCGCTTTGTATATTTGCCCAATCGCCGGGATACGCTCAAAGAGGAAATCAATACTATTCCAAACCAATTTGCCAAGAAAAGAAGTCGCCAATAAACCAATCAAATAGAGCGTCACAACAGCTATAATAATTCCCAAACCGGGAAAATAAAATTCCAAATCGGCGATGCCGGATAATGAAAGGCTTCTTTCAATGAACGCCATGGCAATAAATGTGCTGACGATTGGCAACATTGCAATCATACCTGCAATGAAATTTTTAGCAAAATGTTTAATCATAATAGTCCTTTAATGGTTAAGTTTATCTCTTGTAGTATAACAAAATATGGTTGTAGGTACTGAAGCATAAATTATCGGATATGATGGAGTTCAACGCTTCAGCTTTGGCTGCGACAAAATGACTAGCGATCAAAGTTAATGTTGGATACCAAAAAGTATTAAAACTTATGCTTAGGTACAACATGCGGAACATTCAAAAGGGGCGAACCTGCGTGTTCGCCCT
>JAGLHR010000581.1 GCA_023143415.1 Thiomargarita sp.
CCCCCTCCTTTAACGCACCGCTTTTTGCAACTTTTGCAATATTTTCCTGACATAGGCATTACTCGGATTAATTTCCAACACTTTTTGGTAAAGGGCTATTGCCTCATCATAATGCCCTGTCACACTTAAAAGACTCGCCAGATTAATACGCGCTTTTAGATTATGAGGATAAATCTGAATCGCTTTGCGATAAGACGCTTCTGATTCGCGGTAGCGTTTAAGTTCATAAAAAATGTTGCCCTTATTCACCAAAAATTTGGCGTGATCAAAAGGGCGCATAAGATTTTTCATCGCTAAAGCACGATTAACCCACCTTAATGCTTTGTCATATTGGTAAAGACTTTTGTAAGCGACAATTAAATTGAGTGCCGTTTCAACGCTAAAAGAAAGAGATACAGTACCATCTGATCTTTTTATCTTGATGATGGCGTGATTAAGAGTTTCAATGCTCTTTTTAAGCGTCTCTTGACTTTGTTTTGTCTGCCCTTGTTCTTTTTCTAATTGTCCCCGCTGAACCAAATGTTTGCCCAGAATAACCCAGCCCCGTTTTTTCTCAGGAGATTGTTCAACATTATGTTGCCACAAAGCCACTGGATCACGCCACATTTGGTTGCGTTGCCAAGTTGCACTGCCTAATACTATTAATAAGGTGATAATGATAATTTGCGCCAGGCGCGAATTTAGCCAATAGGGTATTTGTACGACAAATAACCATGCACATAGTACGGCTAAACCCAAATTAGGTAAATAGGTGCGATGTTCAAATATCACATCTCGAATAGGAATCAGGCTGGATTCAACAGCGTGAGCGAGGTAATAAAAGAAAATGCCAAATGCCACCAGTGGGCGGCGGCGTAAATTATACGCTGCTAAACTTAATATGAATAAATGTCCTATTAAAGCCCATATTGCCTCACTATGTAAAACCTTTGCGACGAGATGATAATTTTCATTGGCATAAAGAAACCCTTCTGTTATCGGGTAACTATAATCAATATGTGAACTGGCTGCCCAAAAAAATAAACCAATATAAGTCCACAAAACACTCATTTGAGTCGCCAGATATGAGGTACGCGATATAGTCGTCGTTTCCCGTGTCAGGGCTTCCATGGCTTCTAAAGAAAACGGATTTTGTTTAAAAACATAAGCCAAAATTAGCCAAGCGATTCCTAAACAGAATACTGCAATGCCCCCCGCTAAAATTAAGCGTCGTTTAGAACCTGGGAAAAAGAGGATTTCTAACAATAATAAAGAGATAGGTAAAGTCGCCGTGTTTTGTTTAGTAAAAAAGGCGAATAATGCCAATAAGAGACAAGTTAATATCCAAAAAGATCGATAATTCCAGTTTTCCGTTAAACGCGCCTGAATAAAACAAGCCATCGTTGCAATATAAAATAAAGCGGATAATGAAGCTAACCTTTGTACAATATAAGTTACTCCCTGAATTTGCAAAGGATGGAGTACAAATATCAGTGCAACAATAAGCGGCAACCACCGTTTACTTTCTTCTGACAAAACAGGTTTAAGGGCAGGAGTACGCACTAAACCGCGTAATAAACCCAATATCGCGCAACCCGTCAAAAAGTGAATCAAAATATTGACTATATGATAGCCAGTCACTTGAAATTGATGGAATTGGTAATTAAGCGCGAAAGTAAAATAACCCACTATTCGTAAAGCGGCAAATTGCCATAATTCCGCCAAAGTCCCTTGCCACTCAAAAATGACGGGGTTTTCCTGAATTGATGAAAAATCATCTAGGTAAAATGGAACATCCAAAGTATGTCCATAAATCAATACGATACTGATTGCCAACAATAAGACTTGCACATACCCTATTTTCAGTCGCATTAAAAAATTATTCAATGTTAAATTCATTGTCTCAATTTAATGGTGAATTGTTAGTTAATGGTGAATTATAAATGGTGAATGGTAAATTATAAATGGTAAATTATAAATGGTGAATGGTTAATAATTCATAATTCATAATTCATAATTCACCATTAACAATTCACCATTATTACAGCATTTCACGTATATGCGATTCAGCACGTCGAAATAATACCCACGCTGGACCCAATAAAAATAACCATAAACCTAATGGTCGCCATAAATTGCCATCGTGCCAAGGTAAATCTTGTAAGCCTGCATGAATGAGCGCCATTAAATCTGCAACAGGATTGACAACTAATATCCATTGCATCTGTTCAGGTATTTGAGAAGGCATATATAAGATGGGGGTTAAGTATAACGTGATACTAATTATAAAAGGGAAAATTTGTCCGACATCTTTCAGAAATAAGCCAAGAATAGATAGCAGATAACAAAAAGGGAGCAACCAGATTGTTAAAGATAATATTGATATGATGGCGATAGGTACTGTACTAACCCCTTCTAAAATGGCAGCAGTTATTGCCATAACAACTGTATATAAAGTCGCTGATAAAAATAGGGGTAATAAAGGTAATATCACAATAGGGAATACAGTACGCTGATACAATCCACCAAATTCGGTTAATACATTCAAACTACGTGATAAAACGTCTGATATAAAAAACCAAGACAACATGCCAATTAAAAAGTAATCGACAAAAGCAACTCGACCTGGAAATTTAATTTTAAGCACGACATCTAATAGAAACCAAAAGCCCAGTATTTGTAAGGCTGGTTGAAATAATAACCAAGCATCCCCCAAAAATGTACCTGATGTACGTGTATTAATGTCACGTTTAATTAAAAGAAACAGCAAGTAGCGGTGCTTATAAGCCGCTTTAAAAGGGCTATATAAACCTGTATAAGTTGCAATAATATAACGTTTGAGAAAATTGAATAGAGCCATCTTTATTTAATGATGCGAATTAAGAGTTAAAATCGGAGTTCAACGCTTCAGCTTTGGGCGTTTTTTGGACGGACAAAGCTAAAGTGTTGTACTCCAAAGAACAAAGCTAAAGCGTTGTACTCCAATACGCACAAAGCTAAAGCGTTGTACTCCAAATAATGGTTAATGATGAATTGAATGATTAAGAATATTTTTTCTGATAGGCTTGACTTTTTTTTTAACAAGAATTACTATATCATCCAGTATTATCGTTCTTGTGATAAATTCATGTAGAAACGAATTAATTGATAACTGGCAACTAAATCGGAGGTGACTTTAACTTAGTATTTACGCTTCCAAGTATAACGATTTTAGAAAATCAACTTTTAAACTTAACACATCGAAATTTCGTTTATGATTACTTGATGAGTTCAGCCAGTTTTTTAAACCTTGATGTTCAAGTTTTTTACCAAAGAAAGACAATAACTACAAGGATTGTATATAAGATTCGAGGTTTGAGTTTTTCTTCAAAAAACTCAAACCTCGAATGGATTAGAGCGTGGTTGTACTTGCTTTAAATCCTTTTTGATATACAATTCTTGTCGTTAGCGGTTGAAATCCATTCGAGGTTCAAGTTTTTCTT
>JAGLHR010000582.1 GCA_023143415.1 Thiomargarita sp.
ACCACATATTTGCCTGGTGTGACATCGGTGAAACTGTAAGAGCCATCTGCCGCTGTGGTTTGGTCTGTACCCACCTGAACACCATCGGCGGGATCACCATCACCATCGGGATCCGTAAAGAGTTGCACTGTTGTACCAGCAATAGGGCTTTCGTTACTGCCATCCAATGCGCCATCATCAGTATCGTCATTGAGGACTTTTCCGCTGATATTGGCAACCTGAACAATACCCGCATCAACATCATTGTTCGTTGCTGTCAGATTAGTGATGCTTACCCTGCCTGTACTTTGATCTGGATCGCTGTCTGTCGTTTCATCACTTCCTTTATCTTGATGGGTGAATCCATATCCGGCTGGTAAGTTGCTGAATTCAACGGTATAATCGTTACCTGGTGTCAAACCGTGGAAATGATAATTTCCATTGCTGTCTGTTACAGTTGTCTTTAGAGTCGTTGTGCCTGTACCATCCAATAATGTCACGGTGATATTCTCAACCCCTGGCTCTGTGCCATTTTGGATGCCGTCAGCCGCTACGCCGTCTGTACCGTCACCATTATCTTTCCATACGCGATCTCCAAGACTTAAACCGACATTAACATCTTCATCCTCTTCTGGATCGCCGTCCTTTATTATGCCAGCATCCTGGTCAACTTCACCATCATCAGACACTTCAAAATCATTATCACCAACTTTACCCAAAGCCTTTACCGAGTTATCGTAAGTACCGGCTGGTACAGTATCTCCGACTTTTGCCGTGAAAGTTAGGGTGACTGTTCCCCCTGGAGAAATAGTCCATGTATCCCATACGGGATTAGTCGCTCCTGTTGTCGGATCAACAGTGCTTGTACGTGTCGTACTCGCACCTGTGATGTTGATAGTATCCGTGCTGACATAAGTAAAACCAGTCGGCAAGACATCGTCTATCTTTACACCAGTTATCTCGTCTGTTGTACTGACATTTTTGAGAGAGATGGTATATTGTACATTATCGCCAGCAGATACACTACCTACGGCATTGGTATCTTTATCAATGTTGAGTGGCGTGACGAATATATATACATCATCACTGGTTGTAAAATTTCTGCCATCGTATTCTCCTGTGGCTTCAACGTAATTTTTGTTGGTTCCGAGAGGTGTGTCGTCAGTCGTTTTTGCACTGTAAACAAGCTCTATATAATCATGGGGCGTTATTTTGCTGGGCAGTTCTGTTGCAGAAGGTGTTTCACCCGGTTCCATGCTAGCCAGCACCACACTGTCAATATCCATATCTGATAACTTCCAGAATAAGGTATCCTGACCCGTATTCGGGCTATCAAGTGTAATAGTCGGATCGGCAGCATTTCCAGTGGCATATTCTGTAAAAGTGCCTGCTGAGTCATTATAAATACGGATGGTCGTGCTGTCGTCCACATATTCCCAGTCTTTAGGTAAAATGTCTTTTACATTCAGGCCGATCAAAGCCTTATAAGCAGGAATTGTCACGGTGAAATCCACCGGTGTCAGTATTGGCGGAGGTGGAAGAGAGTCTGGATCAGCGTTTTTTTCCGTCGTCAAAATGACCTGGTTCATCCATTCTGGCGGTAAGGGTAATGGGGTATAGCCCAAGTCCATATAGGGTCCCAAATGAGGTTTTGGGTTTCCATGATCAGGATCTTCCCCCCAGGCAAGCGCAATAGGTGCAGAGGCTGAAATATGCATTCCTGTATGTTCATGATCAGGATCATTTATTTTCAACACCGCTAGGCGATCCAAAGTATAAGTGGCATCAATGACACCATCAGGTTTACCCGTGGGATTTGTTGCGGAAAAATCACTATAATCCACAGAAATCGTGGTATTATCTTGTACTGCCGTGATATAAACGGGTGAACCACTTGCTATGGGAGGAGTTGGATCGTCAGTATGATCGTTAGGAGTTGGATCGCTGCTTCCTGGTGCCCAACTTAGGAAGTATTCTTCTGTGAGGGCATAAGTGGGTACCAATGCAAATCCCCAGTCATAATAAAGGTCCTCAGCATCACCAGATCCAATTCCCCAAAAAACCTCACCACCGGCTGATTTGAGATAGACACCTGAATCTTGGGGTACAAAGTGACTTGCCGCCGTAGGATCAGAATAAGAAAGTGTCGATTTGGCGGGAATCGAAAAGCTGCCTGAACCGCTGGTATCTTCATAGTTAATGGTGATAGCCGCTGCATTGGGATTATAAAGATAAAGATCCGTATCACCGCCTACCTTACCAGAACCACTCTTTGCTCCAGCCACAGGGTTGTAATATTCATTATCCCATAAGGTATCAGGAACTAGGCTGTAACCGCGTGCTTCTGATTTTGTCTTACTGTGTACTGCATCATTACCTTGACCAACAATCATTTGAACCTGAACAGGTTCTGTACTCTTTATATGAGCACCACTCTGGACATTATAGAGTTCATAAACTTCGCCCTGCTCCAAGGTTTGATCTTTAATGTCACCATCACCAGCATCATCATAATCACCATCTGCATTCATGTCAACACTGATTTTATTACCAGCAGTGGTCGATTGAATCAGTGCATATACCTTGTCGAAGTCATCATAGCCAGGGGCTAGGTCTTCGCCAACAGGAATCGTATAGCTGCTCAGGAAAGGTTTATCAGGATAAACTTCCCAGGCGAGGGCATAGACTGTGCCGATGGATTCCGGCCAAACGGCAAGGGAAACCGATGCGGAACCACCAATCACATAAATTCTGTCTCGACCATCATAATGTTTACTCTCGCCACGGGGGGCTACCGGCACTTTGCTGCTTTCAAGTTTCGTCATATCACCTTTATCGACCTGAAATACCTCAGTAGGAGTAATTGGACCTGTACCTGGAACAAGAGGGTCAGCGTCATAGCCGTCTTCCCAATGATCATAGTGAATAGTCGTGTTATCTGTAGAAGCGGTAATACCAATAACGAAATGGAGCCCTTGAGTCTTGTCTAATTGATAATCATCCAAGTCGAAAAATATGTCCCACAAACCCTCTGCGTCACTAGATATATAGTATTCGGTATAACCTGTCGCAATTGCGGCTATATCATGCCAGTTTTCCTGAGTTTGAGAACCAAAGGCGATATCTGTTTCTATTCGTCCTGTTTGGTATTCCAAGTGCCAGTCGCCGCCTAAGTCGGTATGACCCGTATCATCTGTGGAGGCGGCAATGTCGGCTTGAGTGAGTAGGCTTAAGTCTTTAACAAATTCAATACCCGTTTCTGTTTCAGCAATGCGGCAGCCGTAAAGCAGGATATCTGCGTCTTCATTTAAGGTATTTTGCCAAGTTGTGAGTTGATTGGCGTAGTTTGTTAAATTCCCTTCACTGAGTTGGGTGTTGCCGAGTGAAATGTTGCCGTCACTGGCATGGGAGAGTACGTGAATCGCGTCAATGTTGGTGTATCCTTTGAGGCTTTCACTGATTTGTTGGATACCGTCTTGTTTACTATCAAGTACGATTATTTGGAAGTCGATCTCTGTGGTGGATTGGGTGCGAATGTCGGCGATGATGTTTTCATAATCACGGACGATTGAATCGATGAATACTAATTCATGACGTGAGGGCGTGTTGAGATCAATAGCCGCTTGTAATAAATCATCGCTTTGAGTTTCTTCAATAACAGGCGTGACATATTTTGCGATTTCACTCGGTTGATTGTCTTGAAATTCATCAGCCATAGTCAATACTGCCGCCGCATCAAATAAAATGCGCGGTTCGAGGGCAAGCATTAAGCTATCAGACTGTATGTTACGATGATCTGCCTTTTTATAGGTGTTTTCAGTTTGCGTTGCCATGGTTTAGTCTCCTTAGCAGAACTTAGTTTTATTAATATCTTTTCTTATTGGTAATAAGATTTATTTATTAATCTTTTTATAATGATTTTTAAAAATGATATTTAAGCGAAAATGGCGAAAATTTAGATATTTTTATTGAATTTTCATGCAATTTTCATGCAATTTCAATATTTTATAACGTTATTTGGTTCCGTTAAAAAATACCTTTTAAAATATTTGCTTGGAGGTTATTAATAATTAATTTAATAATTATTCAGATCAAATTATTTTTCGCTGATGTTACACAATTTTTAACTTGTGTAGAATGACTTGGTTATTGCAATTTGAAATGCAATTTGCAATGCAAAATGAGAATATCTGCTAAAATACGAAAGGTTTGGTGAGAATATTTTGGAATCCAAAGGAAAGGGTAACTACTCAGCGGTTAGCCTTGAAATTGATTTCAAGGCTAAAAGAATTCGAGGCTAAAGCAGAGAAATCATATCGACGACTAGACCTGACAGGTTTTGGAAACCTGTCAGGTCTGATTCGACGACTAGTCTGATTCAACGACTCGACTAGACCTGACAGGTTTTGGAAACCTGTCAGGTCTGATTCGACATTGTAGAATTTATTTCATGCGCGTTCCTAAGGAATGTGCATCAAATAAAATAGTTTGGCTCCAACGACTACATTTATGACAGATATCCAAAAAAAATACTATGGGGAAATACCCTTTTATTGAGAAAATCACTTTGTGAGACTAGAGTTTTTTGAAGAAAAACTTTAGCGTCGCAGCTTAATTTTCAGAGTGAGAAATCTGACATTGTTCGCTGAAACGAACAAGTTGAGCGAGGCTTTTGGCTTGCATTTTTTCCATAACGCGGGAACGGTGTTTTTCAACCGTTTTTATGGAAATATTCATTTCAGCGGCGATAATTTTATTGGGTTTTCCTTCCACAACTTTTATCATCACTTCATATTCTTTCGGCGTTAAAGTTTCTAAACGTGTTAATACTTCTTGTCGTATTGTATTATTTTTACGTTGGCGTATATCATAATTGAGTGCCAGTTGAATCCTTTCAATCAGTAAATGGGGGGTTAAGGGTTTTTCGATAAAATCAAATAAACCTTTTTTCATTTCTCCAACAGCTAAAGGGATATTTCCAAATGAAGTCATCATTATCACAGGCATGGAAAAATGTTGCTCTTTCATGTTTTCGTAGAGTTCAACTCCTGTCATTGCTGGCATGAGGAAGTCAACTAATAAACAACCTGCGGCATCGGGATTGACATTTTTAAGAAAATCTTGGGCTGTAAAATAGGAAACGATTTTGTGGTTGAGTTGTTCTACTACTATTAATTGTATGACTTGATGTGTTATTTGATTATCATCAACTATAAAAATGGTGGGTTCAATATTCATTTTTAGCTTTAGGTTCCTTTTTTAAGAATTGAAATTGGACTCCAACGCTTTGGCAGATTTTGGAGTACCAACGCTTTAGCTTTGGTTCCTTTTTAGCTTTGGTTCCTTTTTTAAAGAGTTGAAATTGGAGTGCCAAAGCTAAAGCGTTGGTTCCTTTTTTAAAGAGTTGAAATTGGAGTACCAACGCTTTAGCTTTGGTTCCTTTTTTAAAGAGTTGATTTTAAACCAGTTTCTGGACTCCAAAAATCGCCAAAGCTAAAGCGTTGGCACTCCAAAAATCGCCAAAGCTAAAGCGTTGGCACTCCAAAAATCGCCAAAGCTAAAGCGTTGGCACTCCAAAAATCGTTAATCATTCATCATTCATCATTCATCATTCTAACGGGGTTCTATATCCTTTAAATGCCGCCCGACGGCTAACCACGCTCCTGCAAGCCCTAGCATCGCACCACAAGAAAGTAGTACAAAGCTAGTTAAAAAGTCTAAAGTCACTAATTCCAATTGACTTTCGTATAAAGTCGCTAATTGTTTAACGGGGGTTTGTAGTAGCCAAAATGAAGTGTTGACTAATAGCCAAGCGATTAAGCCGCCTGATAAGCCATACCAAAAACCAACATATAAGAATGGGCGACGAATAAATATATCGGTTGCGCCAACCAGTTTATAGATTTCGATTTCTTCACGGCGGTTGTAAATAGCGAGGCGGATGGTGTTGCCTATGATTAATAGTACCGCTAATGAGAGTAAAAACGCTAATATTAATACGCCCCGTCGTATAATTTTTATTATGGTTAATAGGCGTTTTAACCAAAGCATATCAAATTGTGCTATGTCAACTTCGGGCAATTGTTCTAATTTTTTTAATAGGTGTTGAGTGGCTTCGACATCAGTTGTTGCAGGTTGAATGACTAATACAGCAGGCAATGGATTTTCATCCAGTGCTTTTAAGGCTTCTCCAAATCCTGATAATTCGCTATATTCCGCCAACGCTCGTGTGGGGGTAATCACGTCTATGCCACTAATTTCAACATATTGTGAATATAGTCGATCTGAAAATATGTTAATTTGCTGCTCATCATTAATTTCTGGCTTGAGAAAGAGAGAAATTTGAGCAACGCCTTCCCAGTCGCGGCTGATTTGTTGGACATTTTCCAAGAGGAGATATAAACCAGTTGGCAGTGCGAGGGCAATTCCAATGACTGCTGCTGTCATTAGAGTGGGTAAGGGTGTACGAATGATGCGCCCTAAACTGGAAAATAGGACATAAATATGGTGCAATAGCCAGGCATAATCTTGCTGTGAAGATTTGTTGCGTGGTTTATTTTGTTTTTGAGTAGAATGTTTCATTAACGGCGAGGAAAGGTATCGCCAATCAAATTGCCCTTTTGCAAAATAAGAGTGCGCTGTCCCATTGTTTTGACTAAACCTAAAGCATGTGAGGCGATTAACACGGTAACACCGACTTGATTAAATTGCGTAAATAAATTCATTATTTCTTTGGCTAAACCTGGATCGAGATTGCCTGTGGGTTCATCTGCGAGCAGGATGGGGGGTTTATTAACAACAGCGCGGGCAATACCAACACGTTGTTGTTGTCCCCCTGATAGGGTAATGGGATAACTTTTTTCTTTATTCAGTAAACCCACTTTATCTAATGCTGCCCTGACACGACGGCGGATTTCTTGATGTTTAAATCCTGCTATCACTAAGGGCAGTGCGACATTATCAAATACGGACCGATCAAAGAGTAGGCGATGTTCTTGAAATGCCATGCCTATTCTGCGCCGTAAGTAGGGGATACGATGGTTGGACAGGCGGGCTAAATTTTGTTTGCCGACAATAATTTGTCCGCTCGTATTGCGTTCAATCAGTGCAATTAAGCGCAATAATGTCGTTTTCCCTGCACCTGAATGCCCTGTTACAAATACCATTTCCCCACGTTTTATGTGGAAATTAACTTGATTAAGTGCTTGATGTCCACCTGGATAACGTTTACTCACTTCGTTAAAAAGGATCATTTTTATTGACTCAATAAGGCTTCAACAAAACTCGTCGCTTCAAATTGCCGTAAATCATCAACTTGCTCTCCGACTCCGATAAAACGGATAGGTAAGCCTGTTTGTTTGGCTATCGCAAAAATAATTCCGCCCTTCGCAGTGCCATCAAGTTTGGTAATTGTTAAACCTGTGACTTTGACGGCTTGATGAAATTGTTTCACTTGAACAAGGGCATTTTGACCAATACCTGCATCAATGACTAACATGGTTTCATGGGGAGCCATCGGATCGATTTTATTAATGACTCTCCGCACTTTTTTCAACTCTTCCATGAGATTAGTTTGAGTATGTAAACGCCCTGCGGTATCTGCAATAAGTACATCAATGCCACGCGCCGTCGCCGCTTGGAAGGCATCAAAAATGACTGAAGCGGCATCAGCTCTATTATGTTGTGCAATCACGGAGACTTCATTGCGTTCTCCCCACACTTTTAGCTGTTCAATGGCAGCGGCACGAAAAGTATCTCCTGCTGCTAACATAACTGAGCGTCCTTCCGCTTGAAAGCGTTTGGCGAGTTTACCAATTGTCGTGGTTTTACCTGCTCCATTGATACCCACCATTAAAATCACGAAAGGTTTAGTCTTTTCTTTGGGTAAAACGAGGGGTTGTTCGACTGGCTGCAATATGGCTTGCATATCTTCACGCAAAGCCTGAAATAATGCTTCAGAATCAGTCAACTGTTTTCGTTTAACTCGAAGAGTCAAATCTGTAATTAATGCGTTAGTTGCTTCAATCCCTAAATCGGCAGTGAGTAATAGCGTTTCAATTTCTTCAAGTAAATCATCGTCAATCGTTTTTTTGCCGAGCAATAAATGGCCTAATCCCGCAGTAAAACTTTCACGAGTTTTGCTTAATCCTTGTTTTAGGCGAGCAAATAAACCTTTTTTTTTCTCTGGCGTACTTTCTTGAGTATTCTCTATTTTTTTTAATCCAAACATTTGTGGTCAATGGAGCTAAACCTCAGAGGTTTTGAAAACCTCTGAGGTTTTTGTTGGAGTTGTTAATGAAACTTTCATTTTAGCATGGATTAAAATATATTATAATCAACCCAATCATCTCTTTTGGAAAATATCATCTTGAAAAATTATTTTAAAGTTATCTTTATAGGATTATGTTTATTAACACTCAGTTTGAGTGTCAGCATGACGGGTTGCGGAAAAAAAGGTGATTTAATATATCCTAAGCCCACCCAATCGCCATTAGAAAAATCGGAAACTGAAGCGTTGGACTCCAAAACGCCCAAAGCTGAAGCGTTGGACTCCAAAACGCCCAAAGCGTTGGACTCCAAAACGCCCAAAGCTGAAGCGTTTTCGAGTCGAGGCTAACGTTTTTTCTTTAAAAAAACGTTAGCCTCGACTTTAGTTTTTTGAAGAAAAACTAAAACCTCGAACTCCAATTTCAACCCTTAATTCGTATTAAACATTATGGACTATTTTAATTATCATCAGGGTAGATTATATGCGGAAGGTGTCGATTTAACAACAGTGGCTGAGACTTATGGTACGCCTTCTTATGTCTATTCTCGTGCAACACTTGAGCGGCATTGGTATGCCTTTGATCACGCTTTTAAAAATCATCGCCATCTGATTTGTTATGCAGTTAAAGCCAATTCTAATCTGGCTGTATTAAATATTTTAGCGCGTTTAGGTTCTGGATTTGATATTGTCTCTGGCGGTGAATTAGAACGGGTATTACGAGCAGGGGGGCAAGCTGATAAAATTGTCTTTTCAGGCGTGGGCAAAACCGTCGCGGAAATGCGTCGCGCTTTAGAAGTGGGCATTCGATGCTTTAATGTCGAATCAGAAGCGGAGTTGCAACGTCTTAATCGGATTGCGGGTGAAATGGGCAAAATAGCACCTATATCGCTGCGCGTTAATCCAGATATAAACGCAAAAACACATCCTTATATTTCAACTGGCTTAAAAGAAAATAAATTTGGTATTGATGTTAATATTGTCACAGAAGTTTATGCCCAGGCGAGCACTTTGCCCCATTTACAAATTATTGGTATAGATTGTCATATTGGCTCACAATTAACAGATACGACACCATTTGTAGATGCGTTGCAACGTTTGATCGTTTTGGTAGGAACTTTGCATAAGAAGGGAATACACTTACAACATATTGATATTGGTGGTGGGTTAGGCGTGCGCTATTCTGATGAAACGCCGCCTGATCCAAAAAAATATGTACAAGCACTCAATAACGTGTTAGGCGATACACCTTATGAGATTATAATCGAACCAGGGCGAGCCATTGCTGCTAATGCAGGCATTTTACTGACGAGAGTTGAGTATCTTAAAAAAACAGAGCACAAAAATTTTGCGATTGTTGATGCGGCGATGAATGACTTACTCCGCCCTGCTTTATATCAAGCGAGGCAAGAGATTTTAGCCGTTCAACCGAGATCGCATGAAGCAGTACAAAATTATGATATTGTCGGACCAATCTGTGAAACAGGAGATTTTCTCGGTAAAAACAGGGCATTAGCTTTATGTGAAGGCGATTTACTCGCAGTACGAACAAGCGGTGCTTATGGATTTGTGATGAGTTCTAACTATAATACTCGCCCTAGAGCAGTAGAATTAATGGTATCTGGCGGGCAGATAAGCGTTGTACGTCAACGAGAAACGGTGGATGATTTGTTTGCATTGGAAAGTTTTTTATGAATTATGAATGATTCATAATTCACCATTAACCATTAACCATTAACCATTAACATTAACCAACTTAGTGAGAAAACGATGTATAAAAAACTAACTGCTGCCGCCAAAAGGCTATGCTGTTTGCCAATAGTCGCGACGAATGGGAGTAATCCCCCCCATTGGAGTTACGAAGACAAAACAGGTCCAACTTATTGGGACTGTTTATCCGAAGAATATGCGTTATGTGGCAGCGGCAAACAACAAGCGCCGATTGATATTACTGAAAGCACCAAAGCCGATTTGCCTCCACTAGAATTTAATTACAGCCCTATTCCGCTGATCATTGAAAACAATGGGCATAGCGTTCAGATAACTGCTGAAAAAGCAGGCTCTCTGAAAATAGGCGATAATGCTTATCAAATCTTGCAATTTCACTCCCATACGCCCAGCGAAGAAGCCATCAATGGAAAACGGACTGATATGGTCATACATTTGGTGCATCAAAACATCCAAGGGCAATTAGCCGTTGTCGCCCTTCTTTTAAATGTTGGCGATACACCTAATCCACTGATTGAAACCCTGGTGCAAGCGATGCCCAAAACATCAGGTGAGCCTCAACAACATGATATACAAATAGATATTAACCAATTGCTTCCAAAGGATAAAAATTATTATTCCTTTGAAGGTTCCTTAACGACACCGCCCTGTAGTGAAGGTGTAAAATGGGTTGTGCTCAAGCAACCCATTTCGATTTCAGCAGCGCAATTGGCACAATATCAAGCAGTGCATCCCGAAAATATTCGCCCATTGCAACCGTTAAATAATCGTCAAATCTTTTCTTCTAATTAACTTCAAACAAGGAACCAACATGCTATATAAAAAACTCGCAGTAGTCACACTAGCAGTCCTCGGTTTACAAATGGCTGCCTGTATCCCAGATGACGCTGAGGAAACTCAGAAAAGTGAAGTCAAAGCTGAGGAAACTCAGAAAAGTGAAGTCAAAGCTGAGAAGAAAGCTCAAGAAAGTGATGCTAAAGCTGCGGAAACTCAAGAAAGTGATGCTAAAGCTGCGGAAACTCAAGAAAGTGATGCTAAAGCTGCGGAAACTCAAGAAAGTGATGCCAAAGCTGAGGAATCTCAAGAAGGTGATGCCAAAGCTGAGGAATCTCAGAAAAGTGACACAAAGCCTAACTAAACATTGGAGTTACAAAGGCGATACCGGACTTGCTCATTTGGGGCAGTTTATCTGAAGCATAAGCCTTATATGGCAATAGCTATCAGACCTGTCAGGTTTCTAAAACCTGACAGGTCTTTAGGCCAAAAGATTTATCTGAAAAACGATAATTCACCTCAATCATTAAAACTAAAAAGGAATCAAATTGCTATATAAAAAACTCGCAGTAGCTACACTAGCAGTCCTCGGTTTACAGATGGCTGCCTGTATTCCAGATAACGCTGAAGAAAATAACGAAAGTGAAGTCAAAGCTGAGGAAAGTGAAGTCAAAGCTGAGAAAGCTCAAGAAAGTGATGCAAAAGTTGAGGAAAGTCACGAAAGTGATGCAAAAGCGGAGGAAAATCACAGCAATGACACTCCACATTGGAGTTACAAAGGCGATACCGGACCTGCTCATTGGGGCAGTTTATCTGAAGAATATGCCCTATGTGGCAATGGCAAACAACAATCACCGATTGACATCGTCAACAGCGTTAAAACTGACTTGCCCCCGCTAGAATTCAATTACAACCCCATTGGACTGACAATTGAAAACAACGGACATACGATTAAAATAACGACTGATAAAGTCGGTTCACTGACAATCGGCGAAAATACCTACCAACTGCTGCAATTCCACACCCATGCGCCCAGTGAAGGGGCTATTAATGGCAAGCGGGCAGATATGGTCATCCATATGGTACATCAAAATGCCCAAGAAAAATTAGCCGTTGTTTCCGTTTACCTAGAAAAAGGTGAAACGGCTAACCCCTTAATTGATGCTTTGTGGAAAGTCATGCCCAAAACGCCTGGTGAACCTCAACAGCATGATGTACAAATAGATGTCAATCAATTACTCCCAGAGGACAAGAATTACTATACCTTTGAGGGTTCTCTGACCACACCCCCTTGCACAGAAGGGGTAAAATGGATAATACTCAAGCAAACCATGTCCATTTCGGCAGAACAATTGGTACAATATCAAGCGGTTTATCCTGAAAATGTTCGTCCATTACAACCGTTAAATGATAGCGAAGTATTTTCTTCCAATTAACTTGTAGAGTCCAAACTTCAAGTTTGGACTCCATTCTACCTTGGAGTCACTGATGAAGTATTTTAGTGGATTATTATTTTTAGCCATTATGGCTTATTTGATTTCGCCTTATTATTCCCTCTATGAAATCAACAACGCTATTGAGAAGAACGATAATGTCACGTTTGAGAAATGGGTTGATATTGAGGAAGTACGCCAAATCCATAAGGAAAACATGGAATGGAAAATCAACAATGTTGGTCCGCAAGGAGGAATTTTCGCAGATACCATGCGTAAAGGCATAAACGCCTTCGGAAATGTCGCAACGGATACAATAATAGATGCTAACTGGATGCTAGAGCGTTTACGAAAAATAAAAGGTCCACTTTGGGAAGAATTGACATTTGCCTTTTTTGAATCACCTACCCGTTTCACGGTGAGACTTGGTCAATTAGGACGTGAACCTCTTCATATCCAGCTAACTCGGCAAGATTGGTTTTGGCGCGTAACAGCCATTTATGAATAAGTGTTCTAGCGGATAAGTTTTTAACTTATTGAAATAAAATAAGATTATTTTATAGAATTTGGAGTAATATTTGAGGCTAAAGTTTTTTTAAAGAAAAACTCTAGCCTCGAATGCTTTAGCTTTGGCAGTCGTTATTTTATAAATTATTGATTAATAAGTAATTTTTTTAATACTTGACTAAAATTTAGCTAACTATTTGGTTACTACTCAGGGCAACCACAAGGGATTGCCCCTACATAAGAATACTTTCGTCAGTTTTCATAAGGATATTGTTGTAGGCTGCACTCCTTTATGGTTGCCCTGAGTACAAAAAAACTTTATAGTCGAGTGAAAGCATTCGAGGTTTTAGTTTTTTCAAAAAACTAAAACCTCGAATGCCCCTACATGAAAACAGACATGTAGGGGCAGAACTTACGTGTCTGCCATTGTGTTCGAGGCGAAAGTTTTTCTTCAAAAAACTTTCGCCTCGATCATTAATTATCTGAATCTCTATAAAATGTTTTGAAGAAAAACTTTAGTCGAGGTTTTAAAAAGTGAACCTGTACAAACATCTATTTCTGAAAGATGTTCTATTTAAACGTATGTTCTTGTCCCGGAAAAGTACCCTCTTTCACAGCTTTGACAAAATCTTCAATCGCTGCCGGTATTGAACCCGTTTCTTGCAAAAAATCTTTAGAAAATGAAGGACGTTTGCCGGATGTAATACCTAATATATCATATAAAACTAACACCTGTCCATCACACCCAGCACCAGCCCCTATACCGATCACAGGAATATCTAACAACGCCGAAATTTCAGCCGCCAAATCACCTGGCACACATTCAAGAATGAGTAGCGAAGCCCCTGCTGTTTGTAAAGCCACCGCATCATCGCGGATGCGCTCTGCCCCTCTTTCAGTTTTTCCCTGCACACGATATCCACCTATTTGATGAACGGATTGTGGTGTGAGTCCCAAATGGGCGCAGACTGGTATCCCGCGTTCTGTCAATAGCTGCACAGTTTCAATTAACCACCCACCGCCTTCCAATTTAACCACTTGGGCTTGTCCTTCGCGCATCAAGCGAGCGGCTGACTTTAAGGCTAAATTAGGTGTCGCATAACTCATAAACGGCATATCAACCATTAATAATGCTTGTTGACAACCGCGATGCACTTGTTGGCAATGATAAATCATATCATCAACGGTCACCGGCAAAGTGCTGTCATGCCCTTGAATAACCATACCAAGTGAATCACCAACTAATAAAATATCAATGTTCGCCTGTTCAAGTAAATGGGCAAAACTGGCATCGTAAGCCGTTAAACAAGTTATTTTTTCACCCTCTCTTTTAAGTTTACGCAATTGTGTCAGTGTCATTATCCGTTCTCATTTAAGATGATGAACCTCCCGCCAACAAAGCCCTTCAGAAGAACGTATCAAATCACAAACCCGTTGTCCATTTGGTAGAACTAAATCAGGGGCACATTCATAAAGTGGATACAAAACAAATGCTCTCTCATACAATCCAAGATGCGGTAAAGTCAGTCGGGGACTTTGTAATTGTTTTTGATCATATAAAAGCATATCTAAATCTAAAGTTCGAGGTCCCCATCGCACTTTGCGAACACGACCTTGTTGATTTTCAATAACTTGTAACTCATCAAGCAAAGCCAGTGGTCGCAATTCAGTGTGCAAAACAGCAACAGCATTAATATAATCAGGTTGATTTTGCTGCCCTAAAGGTGTACTGCGATACAATGTTGAATGTGTTTTTAATTCGGTAGCAGGCAAAGTCTCAAGTGTTCGCAATGCTTGTTCAACTTGATGGACAGGATTATCAAGATTACTACCTAATCCAACATAAACAATGTTACCGGTTGTTGAAAACAAATTAGTTCCCAAGTTCTTCTTCAGTTTTCACTTTTTTATATTTACGCTGATGTTTTCGTTTTTTATTTAAGACAGATCGTTGCGAAAGTAAATCTTCACGAGAACTCTCATTATTGTTTAAAAAAGAGGTCCACCAATCCACCTCATTGACAACTTGATCTTCACCCGCATTAGCACGTAATATCAGAAAATCATAGCCAGCACGAAAACGCGGATGTTTTAATAAACTGAAATTCTTTTTTTTGCCCCGACGTTGTCGCGTTAAACGCAATTGCAATAACCAAATTTCTTGCATCAATACTGCAATACGTCTCGGTATAGCGACATACTCTTGTTGCTTGAGTAATATATGCTGTGCGGCTTCTAACAATACTTCTTGTTGATTAAAATTTTTAACCGGCTTGTCCGGCAATAAGCGTGACAAAGGAGGCCATAACAATGCTGCCAATAAAAATCCGGCTGTAACCGGTTTGTTATTACCAATCCGCTCATCAGTGTCATGTACTACTCTTTCAATTAACGCCAATGCCACGGGCTCATCTAAACACGCATCTGTATAAGGAAACAATTGTTTAAATAAGTGATAATGCCGTAATTGCAGAAAAGATTGTACAGCGTGTCCACTTAAAAATAGTTTCAGCACCTCCTCAAATAAACGTGCTGGTGGAATATTAGCAAGTAAACAACATAAATCAGGAATAGGCTCGGCTGTTTGAGGGGCAATAGTAAAACCCAGTTTTGCCGCAAACCGTACTGTCCGCAACATACGCACTGGGTCTTCTTGATAACGCAACTTTGGTTCACCAATTAGACGTATTATACCAGCATACAAATCAGCCATGCCATTAGCATAATCAAGTAGAGAAAAATCACTGATGTCGTAGTACAGGGCATTAATAGTCAAATCGCGCCGCCACACATCTTCTAAAACGCTGATACCATAAACGTTATCACGCACGATGCGCCCTTCTTCCATCACACCACCTCCCCCTTTATCATGGTGAGCGCGAAAGGTGGCAACTTCAACGATTTCCTTATTCAGACGTACATGAGCCAACACAAAGCGTCGTCCAATCAAGCGGCAATTGCGAAATAAACCTTTCACTTGCTCAGGTAACGCATTGGTAACCACATCAAAATCTTTCGGAACACGTCCTAACAAGACATCGCGTACCCCGCCACCGACTAAAAATGCTTGATAACCCGCTTTATGTAATTGATATAGTACGTGAAGTGCTGCCTGACTCATATTCTGACGTGAGAAGCTATGTTCAGGACGCGGAATACGGGTAGGAGTATTATTGATTAAATCTTGCACAGGCAAGGTTGTTTGAAAATATCGTTTAAGAATTGACAAAAACTTGGAATAAAAAAACTTTCTCAATTTATTTTTTTTACCCAAAATTAAGACATTAATTTATCTAATTACTAAAATACTTGTAACTACTCAACCTTGAAATGCGAATGGAGTACAGTTTTTTGAAGAAAAACTCAAGTCGAGGTTAAAGTTTTTTCTTTAAAAAAACTTTAACCTCGACTCTCGAATGTTTTAAGACTGAGTAGTTACAAATACATTAAAGAATATCAATAAAAATTAAAGTTTTTAACATTTAAAAAAGTACGAATGCTGATGATTTTTTATTATAAATTAAATTGATAACAAAATCAACAGTTATTAACAGGAAACTAAATGAAGGATAGAATGACCTGGGAAAACTGCTCATTCTATTTATTGAGGAATGGAATGCTATTTATTGAGGAATGCTATATGGATACAAACAAAATGGATACAAAACTTATGTACAGAATTCTGTCATTGCAAAAGTTTTATCGCCACTAAAATTCAAGGGGAAAAGTCAAAAAATGACGATTTACCAAGTCACTTGTTCGTTAAAAAAACGATAACCGAAACAAAAATACCTGAACAAAAATACCTGAGTAAATTCGTTTTGAATTTAGAAAAGGGAAACTTCCCTTTTCTCTTTACTTTCCTTCACTCACCTTTTTCTCCTTAACTGTTTTTTCCTAAACTTTTATACCTCGTTGACGCATATCAGTCAACACAGTATCAATTCCCAACTTATCAATCATACGCATACCCTTACGGCTCAGACGTAACTTGATCCAACGATTTTCACTGGCAAGCCAAAAACGATGAATATGAAGATTAGGCAAAAAGCGACGCTTAGTTTTGTTGTTAGCATGAGAAACATTATGACCGCTTATAGGACGCTTACCTGTGACTTGACAAACTTTGGACATGATGATTTCCTTCCATCTTACATCTTATCTTAAAGACAAGAAAAAACCCCCGCAAGTTAAACTTACGGGGGTTGCTTAGAAATTAAATCCCTGGCAGTGTCCTACTTTCGCATGGGGAAGCCCCACACTATCATCGGCGCTAAGTGGTTTCACTTCCGAGTTCGAGATGGTGTCGGGTGGTTCACACTTGCTATGGCCGCCAGGAAAAACGGCGCGTTGGTAATAACCAACTAAAAACTTAGGAAACTGATGTTATTACATTCTTACTCAAAAACACCAAAACTCTTGGGTGTTATAGGGTCAAGCCTCACGGTCAATTAGTACGGGTTAGCTTCATACATTACTGCACTTCCACATCCCGCCTATCAACGTCGTCGTCTTCAACGGACCTTGAGGACCCTTAAAGGGTCGGGAAATCTAATCTCGAAGGAGGCTTCCCGCTTAGATGCTTTCAGCGGTTATCCCTTCCGAACGTAGCTAACCAGCCGTGCTCCTGGCGGAACAACTGGCACACCAGAGGTTCGTCCATCCCG
>JAGLHR010000583.1 GCA_023143415.1 Thiomargarita sp.
CTAAAGAACGTTTTGGTTGGAAAGCGTTTGTGACAAATGCGGCCAAAGCACGTTTATCCTTATCAGAAGCGGTTCTGAGTTACCGTCATGAGTACCGTGTTGAACGGATATTCAATCGTTTAAAAAATCGTTTGAATATTGCTCCGGTCTTTGTTAAGCGCAATGAGCAAATAACGGGTTTAACACATTTATTAATTTTGGGGGTCAGAGTTTTGACCCTATTGGAGTTTGTAGTACGTCGTTCGTTAGAGGAAGATAAAGCGACACTGACTGGACTACATCTCGAAAACCCCAAAAAAGCTAATGAGAGGCCGACAGCAGAGCGTCTGTTAAAGGCTTTTTCAAATATTTCCCTGACGATTATCAAAAATCGTCATGGAGAAATTAAGCGACATCTTACTCCATTATCAAATTTGCAAATGGAAATCTTGAATAGATTGGAACTTGATAGTTTTCTTTACCTTAATTTGGAAATGACTACATAGTCAAAATTTATTAAGCGAATGGTAAGTAATAATGTTTCTAATATCGCCGGCAATGGAACAGCAGGGCATCAAGATGGTTCTGCCAATGATGCAATGTTCTATCATCCTGGCGAATTAATAAAAGATGCGGACGGCAATTTATATATTGCTGATTTTTTTAACCATCGTATTCGCAAGATAGATACCAACAACAATAATACAGTTTCTACTATTGCTGGAACTGGGACAGCAGGATATAGCGGTGATGGCGGACCCGCTATATACGCAGAGTTGAATTACCCAGGGGGTATCACGTTGGATAATACGGGTAATTTGTATATTGGCGATTACTATAACCATCGTATTCGTAAGATAGATATTGATGGTACCATTACAACCGTTGCTGGTAATGGAATACCGGGGCATAGCGGTGACGGTGAGCTTGCCACAGAAGCGCAACTCAATGTCCCAACTGATGTTGTGTTTGATAGTGTTGGGAACATGTATATTACCGATCATCGGAACCATATTATTCGCAAAGTAGATACCAACGGGATCATTACCACCGTCGCTGGTATCCCTGGAAACGGTGGCTATAATGGTGATAACATCCCTGCTGATGAGGCAAAATTTAATTTACCGTTAGGGATTAGAATAGATAGCGAAGATAATCTGTATATTGCCGATTATGGGAACCATCGCATTCGCAAACTAACAAAAGTGAATTTGCTAAAATACCAAGTGGATTTGCAGCGTGCTGAACCAAAAGGTGATGCGAGTTGGATATCTGACTTGACTATCTCTGTGGGTACAGCAAATGATGCCGTAGAGTATGTCAATACTACCAATAACTCAGGCGAAGGTTTTTTAACGCTTAATAAACCACTGGATGCAAATGACTATTTCTGTGTTAGAGGTGAGTACAGTCTCGCAAATAAGGTAATACCTCCATTCACCATGATTGACGGCAAAATAAGATTTAGTGAAAACAATGGGCAAAACTCTCACTTGTTAGAAGGCGATGTTGCTAAGTTAGATAGTAGTATGAAAATCGTTGCTGGTATGGATGGTACAATTGACGGCATTGATTCGTCGTATATGATTGATAACCCGAACCTGATTGATATCAACAAAAATGGTGATTTTACCGATGATTTAACCCTATTGATGAATAACTTTAACAAAACACCACTCAATGGGACGACTATACATCAATCCGCTTGTGAAGAGACTGTTGTCGTTTCCGGTGATTCAATGTTAAGAAGAGGTCGTCGTGATGGTAAAAAAGGGCTAAACCAATTATTGGTTAACGCACTTCCAAGTGATATAGTGCCAGGTGACTCTTTTGACGTTACTCTGACAATCCACGCGACAGAGACTAATCCTATTAATGGTGTACAATTTTATTTGGAATACGAACCAGAAACTTTACGGATTAATCAAGTAACTCCTACGGCATTGCTTGATGTTCTGTTAAATGACTTTGATAATTCGCAAGGTTTATTGAATGTAATCGTCATGGCATGGAAAACACCAGCGTCAACTTCCGCTTTTGATTTAGCAACGATTAACTTTACCTTGCTAAAAGAAGGTGGTGAAAAAACCTTGCACTTCAGTGAGGATGCACAGCAAAAAAATATAGCGTTTACTGGTAGTAAATTCGTTAAGAACTTAGAGGAGGTAGTTTCTCTGCAAGCTAATACTTCCATAAGTACGGCATCATGCCAACTCTATGCAGTCAATGACAAAGGACTCAACAACTCGCAGTTCTTCACCGTGAATCTTGTTGATTTCACAGTCAGCGCGTTAGGACCCATGTACAAGGGACACGATATTGAAGCCCTTGCCATTCATCCCGAAACGAATATGATTTACGCCGCATCGGGAGACAATGTCACAAATGAGAAACAGGGACATTTCTATAGAGTGGATGGAGAAAACGGTGAACTTTTCCCAGTCGGAAGCAGCGGCTTTAAGGAAATCGAAGACCTTGCATTTAGCCCTGACGGTACATTATATGCGTGGGCAAAAGGCGATGGTTTGATAACGATTAACCTGACAACGGGTGTGGGTACTTTGGAATTACCTTATGACAAACCACTCATAGAAGGGCTTACCTTGAAGAAGAACGAAGGCAAAGTCTTTTTCGGGGCAGTCGGCAACGATCTCTGGCAATATGACTGGAATACCGATACTTTAGACGTGATTTGCCCTGACAAGCTACTCGGCGAAACGGAGGCATTAGAAATCATGTCAAATGGCTTATTGCTGATAGGTACTCATAATGTGCCCTTTGGTTTACACGCCTTCGATGTCGAAACCTGTCAAGTCATTGAGGCTGATGAAACGTTGAGTCATCAGTATAATGATGTAGAAGGTATCGCGTTGCCGGTGGCTGCTTGTAGTAAATAAACGAGTTTAGAAATCCGATTCGAGGTTTAAGTTTTTCTTCAAAAAACTTAAACCTCGAATAAAGTTTTTTCTTTAAAAAAACTTTCGCCTCGAACCGATTTTTTTCAAAAATCGGATTTCTTGATTCGCCAAAGTCACCAATTTCAAACCTGACAGGTGTCAGGTTTTTTTTTGCCCTTAACTGAGTAGGGTGGGCAACGTGGGTGCAACGGCACTTTTTTTAATGAGGAAGGTGGGCAATCAAAGGACTTTGCCCACCCTACATGAGAAAAATGGTGGGTTTCCACTTCG
>JAGLHR010000584.1 GCA_023143415.1 Thiomargarita sp.
ACTTTAGGCTGAAATATTCTTATTATGAAGACTGACGAAAATTTTCTGATGTAGGCTGCACACCCTTGTGGTTGCCCTGAGAATTAATTAATTGATGTGACGTAGTCAGCTTCAACATACCTAAAGTCAAAACACGCCTATAGTGGTTTGCAGATGAATTGATCGTTTTTTAATTTTTTCATGTTATAATAATAAAATTTGCCAATTAAAACTGAAATTTTCTTGGTTTTAATCTGTACTGTATACATCCAAATGATTTGTAACTACTCACCCCCCGTAGGGCTTGAAAAATCTGAAAGAATAATTGATGTGACACAGTTACCCCTACATGACATTCAAATGGTTTATAGGGGCAATCCATTCGAGGATAAAAAGTTTAGTTTATGCCCTTTTTCAGTATAGCGTGAAATTAAAAATGCTTCAATTTCACAGAGCGAATACACAGGTTCGCCCATGAAAACAGAGTTGTAGGGGCAGAGCTATGTGTCTGCCCTTGTGATTGAAGCGAAAATTTTTCTTCAAAAAACTTTCGCCTCGATCATTAATTATCTGACAAACTATAACAATAAAAAATGTCTGGTACAAAGAGAACAATCATTATAAAATTAAACCCTATATTTTCAAAGACTTATACTAAACAATCTAACAAGGATCAATAACCAATTACAAATGATAGAATTCTATTTAAGTGAACTCGCACAAGCATTTGATGCGACTCTCTCAGGAGATGAGGTCAAATTTATAGGATGTAGCACTGATACACGACAGATTAAACCGGGCAGCCTCTATGTCGCATTATGTGGTGAACATTTTGACGGGCATGAATTTGTCATGGAAGCGCAAAAGAAAGGAGCAAGTGCCGTTCTTGTTGAAAAAGAGGTGAGTTGTGAAATACCTCGCCTACTGGTTGTAGATACGCGGAAAGCGTTGGCAGACTTAGCCCGTTTATGGCGACAACGCTTTGATTTACCCCTTATCGCCATCACAGGTAGTAATGGTAAAACGACGACTAAAGAAATGCTTAAAAATATTTTTGCACAATTTTCTCCGACTGATCATTCCACCCCTGAACCATTTCAAAATGCCACAAAAGTATTAGCCACTCAAGGCAATTTCAATAATGACATTGGTGTTCCTCTCACACTTTTCAATTTACAAGCAGAACATAACTATGCCGTTATTGAAATGGGCGCAAATCATCCTGGAGAAATTGCCGACTTAACCAACATCGCGCAGCCCACCGTTGCCACCATTACACAATGTGCGCCAGCACATCTGGAAGGCTTTAAAAGCGTCAAGGGCGTTGCGCTTGCCAAAGGTGAAATTTTTTCAAACTTAAAAGCAGGGGGCATTGCCGTCATCAATAACGATGATACTTATGCGAATTTATGGCATGAACTGGCAGCCTCTCACCCCATTTTGAGTTTTGCCCTAAATAATGCTGCCGATGTCACGGCTGTTGAGTTACAATTAAACAACAATAGCAGTGACTTCATCCTACAAAGTAAAAGTGGTCTTATGGCTATTCATTTACCCCTGCCTGGACAACATAATATCATGAATGCGTTAGCTGCCAGTGCTTGTGCATTAGCTTGCGGCTGCCCATTAAATGCAATACAGCAAGGCTTACAAAACATGCAATCTGTAAAAGGACGCTTACAACAGCGCAAAGGCATTAATGGTATCACCTTGATTGATGACACTTACAATGCGAACCCCGCCTCACTCAATGCAGCGTTAGCGGTATTACATAACAACACGTCTCCCAAATGGCTTGTACTGGGTGATATGAACGAACTTGGCGCAGATAGCGCAGAGTTTCATAGACAGGCTGGACAACGGGCACGTGAAATCGGTATAGAACGTTTATGGGCTATTGGAGAAAAAAGCCATTACGCTGTCGATAGTTTTGGCGAAGGGGCTCAACATTTTGTCAATCACAATGAATTGATTCAATCCTTACAGGCACAATTATCCCATCAAGCCACCATACTGATTAAAGGCTCACGTGGAATGCAAATGGAAAAAGTGGTCAACGCGCTACAGGAGGTTGCCTAATATGTTACTTTGGTTCAGCGAATATTTCACGACTTTTTATAGTGGTTTTCATCTCTTTCAATACCTCACTTTACGCGCTATTCTAAGCACATTAACCGCATTTTTAATCTCCTTGATAGTTGGCCCTTTAATGATTCATAGCTTGAAGCTAAATCAAATCGGGCAAAATGTACGCGATGATGGACCACAAGCGCATTTAAGTAAAGCGGGAACTCCCACGATGGGAGGCGCACTGATTTTAGTGGCTATTACAGTCAGCACCTTACTCTGGTCAGACTTATCAAACCGCTTTGTGTGGATAGTCTTAATTGTCACACTCTTATTTGGTATCATCGGCTGGATTGATGACTACCGCAAAGTGTTGCTCGGCAATTCCAAAGGGCTTTCTGCCAAGCAAAAATATTTGTGGCAATCTATCATTGCCCTGGGTGCCGCGCTAATATTGGTCATAACAGCCCAATCTCCGACGGAAAACCAGATAATTATTCCCTTTTTCAAACAGGTTAGCCTTGAATTACCCCTTTGGCTATTTATACCATTAGTCTATTTTGTCATTGTGGGAACCAGTAATGCGGTGAACCTCACTGATGGCTTAGATGGTTTAGCCATCATGCCCACCGTTTTAATTGCCGGTGGAATGGCTATTTTTGCTTATGCCACTGGGAATTTCAACTTCGCCAAGTATTTAAACATTCCTTATGTAGCCGGCGTAGGTGAGATAATGATATTTTGTGGAGCAATAATAGGTGCTGGCTTGGGATTTCTCTGGTTCAACACCTATCCTGCCCAAGTCTTTATGGGAGATGTCGGCTCTCTTGCACTGGGAGCAGCACTCGGTATTATCGCTGTCGTTGTTCGACAAGAATTAGTCTTAGTGATTATGGGCGGCGTATTTGTCATGGAAACGGTATCAGTTATTTTACAAGTCGCATCCTTTAAATTAACAGGACGGCGAATCTTTCGTATGGCCCCGCTACACCACCATTTTGAACTCAAGGGCTGGCCAGAACCTCGCGTCATTGTCCGCTTTTGGATAATTACACTTGTATTGGTGCTAATCGGATTGGCGACGCTGAAAATTCGCTAAAACTCAATATGTAGATACGCAAAAGTCTTTTAAGTAGTTACAACAATATTTGAGTGATTATGACTTAAAATCATTTATCTCGTTTCAACAGGGAACTAAAGGTTTGGAGGTTTTAGTTTTTCTTAAAAAACTAAAACCTCTTCGAGGCTAAAGTTTTTTTTAAAGAAAAAACTTTAGCCTCGAAAGGAAAACTGACGAATGTGGTGGGCGAAAAAAAAGGTGGGTTTCGCTTTCGCTCTACCCACCCTACAATTTAACATAAGCTACGCTGGCTATTTTTTTAGGAAAAACCTTTTTGCAACCCTGTCCAATATGAATCTTTTAAACTAAAATACTTTCGTTAATAACAATTTCAGTATTTGGACAGACTGCACTTAGGAGTCTATTCAACTTTTCGATGGTCGGATCTGAATGCCCTTGCTCATAGCGTGCATAAGCATTAGGAGAAGAAACACCAAGACGCTCTGCTACTTGGGAGAGAGAAAGACCACTCAGTTCCCGTTTTCTAATGAGAAGAAGACTGATCATAGCTCGATAGTCTATGGACCCGACTTCAAATTCACCATGATTTCCTTTAAAAATTTGAATTTTAAATCCTTCTTTATTTACCATTGTTTCAAGCATATCAGCAACCATTTCAAAAGCGTCTTTTCGGGTATGTCCTTGAGTCATCGCATCCAGAATTGGAATTTCTGCTAACCAAAACTGCCCATCTTTATATACTTTTCCAGAGAATCTCATGATGTTGATCCTTTCTTAGCTTTACGAAGAATGGAGCGAGCTAATTTTTCGTTCACCTCGTTATGTCTTGGAATAGGCTCTTGTCCAAAGCCATTCGTCCAAATATCATGGTTTCCTCCGTGACGAACCACCATCCCAGTTTTTTAAGTTCGTTTTCCAATTGTTTTCTTTTCATGAAAAAATGATACACGCATTTACAAACAACCAAAACGACTGGCAAAAATTATACTCTTCTAACGGTAAAATCACACCAATTGGAATGCCTTTTATGTTATTGATAAATTGACGTTGAAGAATAGTCATTGTGTTTCCTCTATTTGAACCATATTTGAGTGATTATAACTGAAAATCATTTATATCGTTTCAAGAGGGAACTAAAGGTGAAGAAAACTGACGAATGTGGTGGGCGAAAAAAAAGGTGGGTTTCGCGAAAGCGAAACTCACCTTACAATTTAACATAAGCTACGCTGGCTAGGGTATGTGTTTTCCATTGTGCGAGTCATACACGCCCAACTGTGTCTCCAGAAAACGCGATTAACCAATGGAAAACCTGATTAAATTCAGAGGATAAACGCAACAGCCTGTCCATTTCCACACTTTGGATAATCTTTCCGCTTTCATATTCGGAAAAGGCATTCACCCTTCCTCCAAAGACTTTGGAAGCCATTTCTTGTGTTAACCCCAATTTTTGTCTAATTTCTTGTATTTCTTTGGACGACAACAAACCATCCGCAAACGTTTTAGCATTCAAAATGGTTGCATCATTTTTCTGAATTTGTTGACTATCTATAAATTCTCTTCCACAAGAGTTACAGACAGAGTATTCAACTTCAAATTCAATTTTCCGTCCTTTATAAGTAAAGCTATCTTTGGCTTGTAAAATAGAAATATCGGACGAATGACATAGCTGACAAATAGACATCTTGTTTTCCCAAAATTAAGATAAACGAGGCGAGTTCTACTACAATCAAGCGACCATTGATTAAGCAAAATTTAATGTAAAGCGGGTCAAATTCGATGTTTTCACTATTCGGTTTAGGATATGTAACAATATAGATCTCATCAATAGCTTGTCCACTTCCGTAATCAATGCTTTTGCTAAAATCACTTTCTTGTAATTGGGCAAGGCATTGAACAACATCACGAAGCTGATAGCCTAAATTTGCAACATCGCGTTGAACCTTTCTTCCTCTATATTCAATTTGATAGGCTAAAGCGGCTTGTCTCACTTCTTCTAAGTTATATACTGGCACTTAATTTTCTCGAAATCATTATGGTTATTAGTTCAAATCGGCCGTTGCACAGTCTTTATAGTGCAACGGCATCCTTTACTCCAGCTTAAAACCACTAACCCCACCATCCATTGTTCAGGGTACGTCAATAAAAAAAAAGGTGGGTTTCGCTTTCGCTCTACCCACCCTACAATTCCATATTTAACATAAGCGACGCTGGCTGGCTAATCTTTTATTCAATATCTAGTTGAAATCGAATTGCTTCTGAAATTTGTTGGCGTAAATTCACATCAACTAATTCACCAAAATCTTTTTCCAAACGTATCCAGAGTACGAATTTGATAGCACAAAGCAATAGAATCGACCTTTAAATTTGCGACATTGGCAGACAATAACACTTCATTAGGATAAATGATATTTGAATCAAATTTTTTAGAGGTTAATGGAATAACATTAACGACTGGCAACAGTTGATTAATTCGTTCTCGACTGATAACCAGTACGGGACGTTTTCCACCCTGCTCGGAGCCTTTACCGGGATCAAGTGATGCAAGAAAGATATGCCATTGATAGATCATCTTTTTGCCTCCCACCATTCAGCATCCACCTCAACAAAATCTGACATCACTTCATGCAAATCCGTCATAAAACGAGTATCATCAGCGGCTTGTTCCATTTGTTTGAGTTTGTCAGCATGACTGACTGGAACTTGAGTGCGTTGCTTAAGAATGGGTTCAATCCATCTATACTCTTCTAACGGTAAAATAACACCAATTGGAATGCCTTTTGTGTCGTTGATAAATTGACGTTGAAGAATAGTCATTGTGTTTCCTCTATTTGAACAAGATTTGAGTGATTATAACTTAAAATCGATGATCAAGTTTTTTCGTTATTCCAAACAATAACTACAAGGATTGTTTATAAGATTCGAGGCTAAAGTTTTTCTTCAAAAAACTTTAGCCTCGAATAGATTGGATCAATCCCTTCTCTGAGACAATCCTTGTCGTTAGCGTTTTTTAATCCCTTTATAGCGTTTTTCGTTTGGGTGA
>JAGLHR010000585.1 GCA_023143415.1 Thiomargarita sp.
AGCCTTGAAATTGATTTCAAGGCTGTTACAAACTCAAAAACCATTCCAGTTTGACTCCTTTTATTATTAAGCCCTCAATTGAAAAGTTAGCCAATTATCCCCATTTGCTTGAACTTGCTCTGCAATTAAGCAAAAATTATCATACTCATCGCGTTACCCTTGATGAGTTAAAAACGATTGGTTTAGCGTTATGGCAATTTCTAAATATAGAGATAACTTTGCCATCACACGCGCTGATCATTGAGCAATGTCATAACGCCCTTTTCAATTTGCCTTGGGAATGTTTATACCATCCAAAGTTGGGTTTTTTAGCTCAACATACTGATTACACGCTATCGCGCCGTGTGCGAGTTAATAATAAAGTTTCCCAGCCGCCAAAGGGCCCTTTGAACATCTTATTATGGACAGCGTTGCCTGAAACACGCCAAAATGACCGTTTGGATATTGAAATAGAACAACAGGCTGTCAATAAAACACTCGCTCCTTTTATAGCAGCAGGGTGGGTACGTTTTTACGCGCCAAGTGATGGGCGTTTTACTCGATTTGTAGAATTGCTACAAAGTCAGCCTTGGCATTTGGTCATTTTGAATGGACATGGTTTCTCAAAAAATGGGGAACACGCTTTTGTATTTGAAGGTGAAGAGGGGGAAGGCGAATTAGTTTCAGCCAGTCGATTAGCCCAAGCCTTTAAAGGAACAACTGTACAATGTGTCGTCGTCGCCGCTTGTCAATCAGGTGAAGTGTTGACACATTTGGTTATGCCCATTGTACAAATCGGGGTGCCGCATGTGATTGGTATGCGTGAACCGTTGATAGATAGAGCAGGTACTGTGTTTGTACAAACGCTGTGCCTTGCTTTGGCAGAGCAAAAACGAGTTGATGTTGCGGTGCAAGAAGCGCGTTGTGCGATGACAGAGTTGTTAGCTCCTGATGAAATGTGGCGCGATGTAGCACGGGGGCGTTCTGATCCGAGCGTGGGGCAATGGTGTTTACCCATGTTATTTAGTCATGATCCTGCCCAAGTTTTATTGGATTTGTCTCTTTTTCAGCCTCATCCTGTGGAGAGTCAAATCGCGTTATCCAATGTATTTATTGGTCATCGTCGGACATTGCGAACACTTGGTGAAGGTTTACGCACAGGGACAATACGGCGATTACTCATTCACGGAACGGGGGGAATAGGCAAAACGGCATTGGCTAGGCAATTGGCAATAACACTTGAACAACAAGAATATCAGGTATTCTTATATCAGGTGGGTGAAAAAGCGGCTTTGATTCCGACATTGGCGCAAGCGTTAAATTTACATCAACTCATTGATGTAAAAGAACTTTTAAAAAGAATGCAACAGGAGCGTTGGTTATTCTGGCTAGATAATTTGGAACGGTTCCAAAATCCGCAAAATGGCGTATTAAGTGATCAAACGCTTCAAGATTGTCTTAATATTTTATGCCAAATGCCTGATTTACGAATAGTGATAACTTCTCGAATGCCTTATACTGCACTACATTTTCATAATTATCATCTTCAACGCCCTCACTTTAATGATTTTTCGCGTTATCTCCACTATTTAGGTTTACCATATCAATTTCCACAAAGGTTGAAAATATATCAAACACTTGGCGGCAATTTTCAGGGCGTACAACTTTTACAAAGTATGCCATTTTGTCTTGAAATGCCTAGCTTGTGCAAACAATTAGCGATTGTTCGTCGTTATTTATGGGCTTTGAATTAATTCAAAGCCATTCACAATTCATAATTCATCATTTTGCATAGTTTTATGCTAATATTTTATGCACTAACAGATTCAACAAAAGAAATCTCATTCGCAAAAAAAATGGTCATTTTTTTCGTGATATTGATAAATGTGATTGTAATCTATACATCTATGTATTTGACTTGGTATCCTGTAGGAATTGAGATTATTGATGGATTACAGGGCAGATTTTTTGTGCCTTATGGGATATTGCTATTCCTAATGATGTCTAATAATCGCTTAAAAATCAGCCCTAAAATACATGCGATGATCACAATTACTTATATTCCTTTTATATTGATAACCATGTTTTTTGTATTAATTAACCGATATTACATTGCATTTTAAGATTTTATTCTTTGTACAGGAGAATTTCTTATAACTCATTGAATTAAATCATTTTAAATAGTCAGAATCAGAATAAACAGAATTTAAGAATGAACAGAATTTAAAACCTCATCAATCAATTCGAGGCTAAAGTTTTTCAAAAAACTTTTGCCTCGACTCGAAAACTAATTTGATTTGTAACTACTCAGGGCAACCACAAGGGATTGCCCCTACATCAGAAGATTTTCGTCAGTCGGAATAAGAATATTTCAGCCTAAAGTTTTTTGAAGAAAAACTTTAGGCTGAAATGTTGTAGG
>JAGLHR010000586.1 GCA_023143415.1 Thiomargarita sp.
AAAAAACGTTAGCCTCGACTTTAGTTTTTTGAAGAAAAACTCAAACCTCGAACTCCAATTTCTAACGCTCATCATTAATTTTCAGCCCTCCATAAAATACCCCTATCAAATAAGCAAAAATATGTCCCTCCGTGTTATCCAACCATAACGAATTGACTAAACATCCAACGGCAATAGTAACAACTAATCCTTGCGCCATCAGGGCAGATTGTGTTTTTAAATCATAACTTCTCTTCCACATCATATAAAGCAAAGCAATAAACACCCCTACCCCAATCAATCCCCACTGCACCGCGATCATTAAATATTCATTATGTGGATTAGTCGTGTTATTCATGCCTTGCTTTTCTTCTAACTCTTTGTATTTAAAAGAAAAACTGCCAGTGCCATGTCCAAAAACCGGTTTTTGTGCCACTAATGTCAAACTCTTATTTAAGAAATCAAGGCGTAATTCTGCCGAATTATGAACTTGTCCTTCTTGATAACTTTGCACACTTTCAGAAACATTATCGACTCTTTGCCTAAGTACATCAGAAAAATGATAAGCTAAAATACTCAGAACAATTAACACAATGCTACCGACTAAGACACCGCGTAAATGATAAAGTTGATAAAAAAATAGAAAGATTAAACAGAAGAGAACCAAATAACCTGTACGCCCTTCACTCATAAAAATAATATTATAAATCGCTAATAATATCCATAAACCGAAAAGCCATTTCCACGATTGCTTCCCTTTCCAATATTGCACTGCTAAAAAATACGCCGCTAGTGCCATTAATAAACTTTGTGTGATATACGTTTTAAAAACGAAAGGCATTTCAGGAGTCCCTTTACCGATTTGCCAACCCGTTATTGCCATGAGGTAAGAGAGAAATAGGGTGATCGTCATCGCACCGATAAATGCGTAAAGCCCCCATTGACGACTCTGACTATCCCGAAAAACCAATATAAACAAAAGGATATATAAAAATTCCCGATATTTATCCAATAACAGCCCTGCTTCTAAGAAGGAAACAGGCGTATGAAAAAAACCGATTAGCATGATAATAAACAGGAGCATCGCTAATATCACAATCGGATGCTGACGGAGTGTATTAAACTTTTTCTTATATTCCCCTTCTGCCAAGATAAGTAAGAGTATGAGAGGGCATAAAATATTTGTTAAAGCAGTAGAAATAGGAATGGCAAGCCCTATTAATACAGCTAAAATGCGTCGTGTGCTATCAAAAGATGCTGTCATTTTCAGTTATCCGTTATAAATTCACAATTCGATAATGCTTCTTACTCAATTCCCAGCCAAATAAACGTTCTAAACGCATCATCCAACGATGGCGACGTTCACGGCGCGTAGGTTTATAATTTGGATTCAATCTCAATTGATGCGCCGCCTCTTCTGCTAACCAGTTTTGCATCACGGCGGGATGAGAACCTTTAAATTCCCCTAACGCTTGTGGATCAATATGACCATAATCTTCAAAAGCGGGGGGCGCATGTCCCCAATATTGACTCACCTGCCGTATTTTTTCCTGCATATTGGCGACGGCTCGCACATGTCCATAATGATAAATCGGCACACCCGCTAAAGCAGCGTAAGGATAACGCCCCCGTTTATTTTTATCCATCACAACAAAAAATAAACCATCGGGGGAATAATTACGAATACTATTGCGTATCACACGCGGGGCGCGGCGATACCAGCCTGGACTGATGGCGACAGTATGAGGTGAACCATAAAAGTGATAATAATCAAAGACTAAGGCTTCTATTTTAAGATTGTCTTTGTATTTTTGCAAAGTCGCTTTAAGGGCAGGGATGTCTTTCTCATGCAAAACCTCATCGCCTTCCAAATAAAACGCCCAATCGCCGCGACAATTAAACTGTGCAATCATTTTTTGTTGGGCATAAACATAACCCCGATCCTGCATGGATTCATTCCAAATTGTTTCAATCACACGCAATTTAGGATCACCAATCGCTTGAATACGCGCCAAAGTATCATCTTGCCCCGCGCCCACAGCCACCACCACTTCATCACATAATGGTAATAAAGAGCGCAAACTTTCGATATAGGGATAACCTAACAGAGTACCGTTACGAATGAAGGTAAAACCGCTAATTTTCATTTCTTACTATAATATTATATAACGCGCTTCGAGTTCAGGCTCTGCATTTTCCCAAATATCATCAAATATCTGAGCCAGTTCTTTAGCTTTAGGTCGATCTTTAAAATTAACCGTGGCAGCAAGCGTATCCGAGTGAGGACGGTGCATTATTCCAATGCCGTCTGCAATCATAAAGGTATCTGGGATATGTTTATCATTTTCTGGTACACTGCGAAACTGCATCAGATTGCCTAGACGCTTGCCCAGTTCGAGTACAAAATGACCGCGTTCTGACGCTATTCTTGCATTATGCAGTAAAATACGAATGCGTGAATAGCGACTGCGTAATGCTAAAATCTCAATGGCTTCACAACATTCTGCATTATCATACACATCAGGATCAAAATCACGGCTCAAAATATCCAAATGTGAATCCGTTTGTTCAATCATTGTTAAGGCAAATCGTTGATTCTCCTCTTCACTGACACAAACAAATTCTTCATCTGTTTCGCCTAAGATAAATTTCTTTTTAGTATTGTCCATATTGAACCTATTACTTTCGCATCAAGTTTTCTCGTTTTCGAGGTTATTGTTTTTTGAAGCACTCGAAACCAAACAATAACTACAAGGATT
>JAGLHR010000587.1 GCA_023143415.1 Thiomargarita sp.
TTTTAAAGAAAAAACTTTAGCCTCGAAACCACCCTACATATCTATCCATCTACTGCTTCAAACGGATTGAACAATTTTAGCCCGGGCACTTTTTGGAAGTCTTTGATATTGCGTGTTATTAAGGGCAGTTCCAGATGTTTTGCCGTGGCGGCTATAATGGCATCAGGCAATTTCAGCGAAGTCGTTTGCCGCAATTGAATACACAATTTGACAATCTCTTCGCTTAAAGGTTGCTCATAAAACGTGCTGAGTAAATTTTCCGCGCTGCTTAGAGATTCCTCGCTGTGTTTAGTCCAGCCAAGCAACTCAATGCGTGTGATGATCGATATGTAAGAAGCCGATTCAAGAGCCTTTTCCAATAATTGTTCGGCATCGTCTCCTAAATCATCATTCAAATGGTAAATCAAAATGTTGGTGTCAAACACCTTACTTTCAGTTGTTAATCCCATTTTCTTTCCCACTCCGAACGCATGATGTTAATTTCCGCATCAATTTCATCCCGTGTTTTTCCTTTCCCCCATGCACCACGAGTGCGTTCTAAAATTTCACGGATATTTTTTTTGGGTTTTGCCGCGCGTTTTTCCACGTTCATCACCACGACAACACGTCTCTCTTCGTCTAGTTCAGGCGGTGCCTGGTTAATCCAACGAATTTGATTGCCACTGTAAATGGCTTCGTAAGTTTGTAACATTGATATTCTCCAATTTAGATTTAAAAGATAAATTAAGAGTTGAAAATTTTCAGCCCAAAGCTAAAATATTGTACTCCAAAATCCCAAGGCTAAAGCGTTGTACTCCAAAATCACAAAGCTAAAGCGTTGTACTCCAAAATCACAAAGCTAAAGCGTTGTACTCAAAAATTTCCTTAATTCATTCAAAATTTTATGTTATTCTGAATAATCAGATTGATCAGGTGGATTAACATAATTTACTAATTATTTAACTAAAAATGATAGGGCTATTAAAATGTTAGAGATTATTAAAGCGGGCGGTTGGATGATTTGGCCTATTATTTTATGTTCTATAATTGCTACGGCTATTATTGGAGAACGTTTTTGGACTTTACAAAAAAAATATGTTGTACCCAAAGGTTTAGTCACTCAAGTGTGGAGATGGATTAAAGAAGGTAAATTAGATAAAAAACGATTAAATGCCTTGCGTAATAACTCACCATTAGGCAAAATATTAGCTGCAGGTTTAGTAAATAGATACCATGATCGCGATATGATGAAGGCGAGTATTGAGGAAGCCAGCAGTCAAGTCATTTATAGCCTTGAACGATATTTGAATACATTAGGTACTATTGCTGAAATAGCCCCCTTATTAGGTTTGTTAGGCACAGTGACGGGAATGATAAGAATGTTTGCTGCTATTGGTGAAGTGGGATTAGGCAATCCTACGGTATTGTCAAGTGGTCTTTCTGAAGCCTTAATGACAACGGCAGCGGGTTTATTTGTTGCTATTCCCGCTTTTGTATTTTATCGCTATTTTCGTGGCGTTGTGGATGAACTTACCTTATCTATGGAACAAGAAGCCTTAAAAATGATAGATGTTTTGCATGGTGATCGTGAACAGTAGTACGAATGTTTAATGGTGAATGTTTAATGATGAATGGTGAATGAAAAAAAAATAAATCAATGTAAGTTATTGTTTTAATGTAAGTTATTGTTTTTGTATAATTTTATGTTTATCATAGAATCCAAATTGGATCAACCTTATTGTTAAAAAATCCGAATTTTCATCACCTCAGTACGAATGAATTTTTCTGGAGATCGAGGTTTTCGTTTTTTTTCAAAAAAACGAAAACCTCGAAAACGCTTTGGAATAGGAGTCCAACGCTTTAGCTTTGGAATAGGAGTCCAACGCTTTAGCTTTGGAATAGGAGTCCAACGCTTTAGCTTTGGAATAGGAGTCCAACGCTTTGGAATAGGAGTCCAACGCTTTAGCTTTGGAGATCGTTCTGGACTCCAAAAACGCCAATGGCATATATATTGCCTTGATAACTGAGAAATATAATGAATTTTCGTCGTCGTAAAAACCTTGATAATCTTAGGGTTAATTTAACCCCCCTAATTGATACTGTTTTCTTGTTGTTAATTTTTTTTATGATGACAACGACATTTAATAAAGAATCACAACTGAATATTGATTTGCCCGAAGCAAAAGGGGAACATTCTACAGCAGTCGAAGTCATTAGAATTATCATTAATAAAGAAGGCGAATATGCTATCAATGAGAGAGATCGTCATTTAATCAACAATCAATTAGAGACACTTAAACGCGCTTTGAAAGATGCGGCTGGTAGGAGGAAGAATCCCCCATTATTGATCAGTGCAGATAAAAAAGCACCCCATTATGCCGTGATGAAAGCGATGGAAGCGGTACGCGATTTAGGATTTGTCCGTTTAAGTTTTGAAGCACAACAACCAGAATGAAATTCGATCAGATTTGGTATGAAAAACACCCGTTGAGATTTGTACTTGCACCGTTGTCTTGGCTATTTTGTATAGCTGTTCGGGTACGCCGACAGGCTTATCAATATGGCTTATTAAAAAGCCATGCTGTCCCAGTGCCAGTCATTATTGTTGGCAATATTACCGTTGGTGGCACAGGTAAAACGCCTTTAGTTATATGGCTGGCGCAGTTTCTTAAAAAACAAGGTTTTAAGCCAGGTATTGTTAGTCGAGGCTATGGTGGACACGCGGAAAAATGGCCGCAGCAGGTTTATCCTGATAGCGATCCCTATCTTGTCGGTGATGAGCCTGTATTGTTAGCACGACATAGTGGCTGTCCTGTCGTTGTCGCGCCTGAACGCCTTGATGCGATTAACCAGATTTTGGAAAAGGAAGAGTGCAATATCATTATCAGTGATGATGGCTTACAACATTATGCCTTGCAGCGTGATATAGAAATTGCAGTGCTTGATGATATTCGTCGCTATGGTAATAAGTATTGTCTTCCCGCAGGGCCTTTGCGTGAACCAACGAGCCGCTTAAAAAAAATAGATTTAATAGTCACCAAAGGAGCCGCACTTAGGAAAGAGTTTTCCATGCAATATGATATAAAATCCTTGCGGCGCGTTATAGATGGTAGAGTCTTGCACCCTTTGGATGTATTACGTGGTTATGCGGTACATGCGGTTGCTGGGATTGGTCATCCCGCAAAATTTTTTACCCGTTTACGTGATAGTGGCTTAAAAGTGCATTGTCACGAATTTCCAGATCATTATCTTTATAAGCAGAAAGATATTCAGTTTAATGATGATTTACCCGTGATTATGACTGAAAAGGATGCGGTGAAATGTCAGCATTTTGCAGATCCACAACATTGGTATTTACCCATTGAAGCTCGCTTGCCAAATCGGTTTGCCGAACAATTAATGAGTCAACTTGAGGGGAGAAAGAATGGATAAGAGATTGCTTGATATTTTAGTTTGTCCTGTTACTAAAGGGCCTCTGATTTACGATAAAGATAATCAGGAATTGCTTTGCACAAGCTCACGACTCGCTTATCCTATTCAGGAAGGCATTCCTGTTATGCTATCTGATGAAGCTCGCCATTTAACTCTTGAGGATGTAGAAAAAATAAAAAAATCCCACCATGATTAAAGTCTTATTTGTTTGTATGGGCAATATTTGCCGTTCCCCCACTGCCGATGGGGTATTTGCTGATTTAGTTAAAAAAGAAGGATTGAGGGATCAAATTAAGATTGATTCCGCTGGTACACATACCTACCATATTGGTGAGCCACCCGATTTGCGTTCACAAGAAGCGGCTCTGAAACGGGGTATTGATTTGAGCGAGCTACGCGCTCGCAAAGTGGAAAAGAGTGATTTTAGTCAGTTTGATTATATCTTGGCGATGGATAAGGAGAATTATCAGGGATTGCAAAAAATCTGTCCGCGAGAGCAGGCGGATAGATTGCACTTATTCCTTGATTTCGCACCCCATTTAGGTGTACAGGAAGTTTCTGATCCCTATTTTGGGGGCGTGAAGGGTTTTGATGATGTGCTTGATTTAGTGGAAGCGGCGAGTGTAGGGCTGTTGGCTGAAATACGCCAACGCCTTAATTAAGTGAATTTGTCAACGCGCTCGATAGGTAATACGCCCTTTTGTTAAGTCATAAGGCGTTAATTGTACGGTTACTTTGTCACCCGTTAAAATGCGGATGTAATGTTTACGCATTTTCCCAGAAATATGGGCGGTGACAATGTGATCGTTTTCTAATTTAACACGAAACATCGTATTAGGTAACGTCTCTGCGACGATACCTTCCATTTCAATACTTTCTTCTTTAGCCATTATTTAGTTATCAGTTAGTCAGTTAAGAACTATTTATTGTACA
>JAGLHR010000588.1 GCA_023143415.1 Thiomargarita sp.
TAATGTTGGATACCAAAAAGAGCAACAAAGCTAAAACCTCGAACTCCATTCATTCGCATTTTAAGAGTAGTTACAACTTTTAAAGCCAAACCTGACAGGTTTAGTTTTGTGTTTTATTAAATTTTCATTCCTAAGCATTATCGAGGGAAAGGAAACATTTTCATAGGGGCTGCCATCCGATCAACATTATGTCCCATTGCGCCCAATTGACTGTTTAGCCCAGTAAATTGGTAGTTCATTTGACTCAGATCAGTTCTCATCATATCAATATGCTCGTTGAGTGAAGCAATATTGATATTGATATAATTGATACTGTCATTGATTTTAAGCATATCGTCACTGATTTTTTCCACCGCAAGATTCATAAGCGGCATGACTTTAATATGTTCATTCACATTATTTATTGATGTTTTAACAAAATCGACTGACTGCTTCACACCAGCCATATTTTCTGCGACAAGCATGATGTTTTGATTGATCTGTTTCATGTGTTCGCTGACTTCATCTATGCCTTGAATGATGTCGCCCATATCTGTGAGTAAAATCGTTAAAAGAGTGAACATAGCGATCATCAATAATATCAAGCCAATCATACTCACTCGAATAATTTGTGCCGTTTGTATGCCAATTCTCATGATCAACGCCTCTCGACGTTTCATTGCAGAATTGAATTGGCGCATGGTACTTTCAACTATCTCTGCTATTTCTCTAGGTGTTTTTTCTTCCATATAAAAAAATGACTTTTCGTAAAAAGTGAAGTTAAAACAATAATTTATTTTTTTAAAATCAGTAGTAAGTACAACGAATTGACGAAATAAACGAATAAGGTTTAACGTATCGGTTTAACGTATCGCTCTTAAACGCTGCACAATTGGCTTTGAGAAGTACTGAAGCATAAGTTTTAAGACTTTTTGGAGTTCGAGGTTTTAGTTTTGTTTTCAAAAAAACTAAATTCGAGGTTCAAGTTTTTTTCAGTAACTTGAACCTCGAATCGAAAACGCTTCAGCTTTGGCGGTGACAAAATGACTAGCGACCAAAGCTAAAGCATTCGAGGCTAAAGTTTTTTGAAGAAAAACTTTAGCCTCGAATGGACTCCATCATATCCGATAATTTCTGCTTCAGTACTTATGTTCAGGAATACGCGCTCTAGTAATTCGTTTATTTCGTCAATTTGCTGTACTCACGTCAATTCGCTGTACTCATTTAGCCAATCTCAAATTCTGATAGAGAATCAGAATGGGCAACCGTTTTACATTTAACAACTGCGACATAAGCTAATGATGGTCCTTCATGTAGCCAAGTACATAAACTCTCCACCGCTTTTGAGTCGCCATAAGCTAAGACTTCGACTCGCCCATCTGCTAAATTTTTCGCCCATCCCAGTATTCCCAATCGTTGTGCCTGTAAACGTGTATAATAACGAAAAGCAACACCTTGAACACGTCCACTGATGAAACAATGTTTACATGTTTTGTTATCCATTTTATTAACTTTTTTCCCAATTATCACTATCCGAATGATTCATTTCTGGTAAAGTGAAGTAAAAAGTACTTCCTTGACCAACTTGACTTTCTACACCCACCTTTCCTCCAGTTTTTTCAATTATCCTCTGTACAATAGATAGTCCTAAGCCATGTCCTTCAATACGTGCTTGAGTCATATCGGTAAAAGGTACAAATAACTGATTTTGTTCTTCCTCAGTCAGTCCTCGCCCATTGTCGCGTACCCAGAAACGAAAATAACCGCTTTCTGCCTGCTCGGTTGCGCCCAATTCTAAACGTGGCGGAAGCCCACCATATTTCAAGCCGTTACTGATGTAATTTGTCCAGACTTCTTCAATCCAAGGAGAATAGCCGAGTGCTGTTGGCCAACTTGTTGGTACAATAATTTCACCTTGATATTCTTTAATCTTATGGGCGAGACGTTCCTGAACTTGATTAATGATTTTGCCCATAATAGAGATAGGTTCCATAACCACTGTCTGATTACGCACATTCGTCAATACGAGTAGGGAATCAATGATATTAACCGTTTTATGACTAAATTGTTGAATGGTTTGTAAAGTTTCCTGCCCTTCTTGACTTGATAATGTCCCTTCCAAATTGAATGTGTCACATAAATCAGAAATGGTGTTTAATGGATTTTTGAGATCATAAGCAATCGTGTGAGCAAAGGCTTCTAATTCATTATTCTGTTGTCGTAGTTCAACTGCTTGTTTTTTAAACTTTTTTTGTAATTTACTTAAAGTGATATGTGTCGTAACACGAGCCAACACCTCTTCTTGTTGAATGGGCTTGATGATGTAATCTACCGCACCCATTTCAAAACCCTTTATTTTATCCGCTGTATCAATCAATGCTGTCATAAAAATGACTGGAATGTCGCACGTTTCCTTGTTAGCTTTCAGATGGTGGCAAGTTTCATAGCCGTCTAGTCCCGGCATCATCACATCTAACAAAATAATATCTGGTTTAGAGTAGGTGATTTCTTCTAAAGCATCCTCACCACTTTCGGCAATATTAACGTTAAAGCCAACTTTACGCAAATATGCAAAAAGATTGCTTAAATTCGCTGGAAAATCATCTACAATGAGTAAAGTGCCTTTATCATCAGTATTTTTCATATTTGTTTTAAAAATACAGTTGCTAATCCTAAAAACGCTGCAAAGCCTATTATATCAGTCACAGTCGTAAGAACAACCCCACCAGCCAATGCGGGATCAATGGCAGCGCGGCTGAGTAATACAGGAATTAATACACCTGCTAATGCGGCACAAAACAAGTTAATCATCAGGGCAGTACCAATAATTAACCCAAGTGTTATGCTATCAAACCAAAGCATTGCAATGATAGCGACTATAAATGACCACATTATCCCATTTAATAAACTCACGGCTAATTCTTTTCTGAGTAAAAAGGGCGTATTAATCTCCGTAATTTGACCAATTGCCATGCCACGAATAACAATCGTCAAAGTTTGGCTGCCAGCAATACCGCCCATACTGGCAACAATGGGCATCAGTACGGCTAAAGCCACTACTTTTTCTAATGTTTCTTCAAATAATCCTATCACATAAGCCGCTAAAAACGCGGTGGCTAAGTTAATACCTAACCATAAAGCACGATTACGAGTTGTTGTGAGTACAGGGGCAAACATATCATCTTCTTCATCTAAACCTGCCTTACCCATCAAATGATGATCGGCTTCAGCGCGAATCACGTCAACCACGTCATCAATGGTAATTCTGCCGACTAAAATGCCCTGTTTGTCAACGACGGGTGCTGAAAGTAAATCGCGTTGTTCAAATAAAAGAGCCACTTCATGGGCTGGCAGGTGAGCGGGAATCGCTTCTATATCTGTAGAAATCAGTTCTTCAACGGTTAATTTAGACGCATTTGTCAATAAATCCGTTATCAACAGTACGCCTCGGTAATGGTGATTACTGTCAACCACCATTAATACATCTGTTTTTTCGGGCAACTTGTTCAAGCGGCGCAGATAATGTAGTACCATTTTTAAAGTCATCTCAATACGCACTGTTAATATATCAATATTCATCAAGCCGCCAGCCGAATTTTCAGGATAAAATAAGACTTGTCTTAAACGTCGATATTGTTGCAGTTCCATTGCCTGTAAGACTTTTTCCACAAGCTCATCAGACAAATCTTGTAATACATCCACCGCGTCATCGGTTTCCATGCCCTGAATTATCCCTGCGATTTTGGCAGGTGGCATGTCTTGCATTAATTCACCACGAACAGCGTCACTTAAATAGGGTAGTATTTTTCCTTGTTTAAGACTTTTCTGTTTCCACAATTTATCCCGCATATTTTGTGGAAGTGATTCTAAAATATCAGCAATTTCAGAAGGATGTTGTTTTTTTAATAACGCCTTAATTTCTGTTTTAGTGCCGTTTTCTAAGGTTTTATGTAGTTTATCTAACATCAGTTATCAGTATTCTTTTATTGGAGTTCAACGCTTTAACTTTGAATTTCCCTTTTATTTCAACGCTTTATATTTTTATTTCAACGTCTAAAAATATTTCAATATATAGTTAATCTTTACAGGTTAGAATCAGAATTTTCAGAATTTGAGAATTTTCAGAATTAAAAATCAAGTAAGTTTTCATTGAGATAAAAGGTTTTAAATAAAGGTTTTAAATTCTGGTAACTATTCAGCTGTTCGCCTTGAAATCAATTTCAAGGCGAAAAGCCAAAGCAGGTTCAGCTAATTAAATCACTCAGTCTG
>JAGLHR010000589.1 GCA_023143415.1 Thiomargarita sp.
CATTTTGGGTCGTTGTACTACCCAATGTTATCCCCGCAGAAGGGCTACTTATCGTCAGCGTCGCGTTTTCAGCACCTTCAACGTCGCTATCATCAGCTATCGTGAAAGTGACTGTTCCAGTGGTTTGTCCATCGGCAATAGTGATAGTTGTGCCATTCAAGGTATAATCACTGCTCGTTATTCCGGTTCCACTGGCTGCCACGTTAACGGTTTGGTTTCCAGAAACGGCACTTGAAGCGGTCGCTGTGACAGTAATTGCTGTGGTGGCGGCTTCCGTACCACTATTAGGGCTAACGGATAAATTAACCGTTGGCGTAGCGGGTACATCATACGAGACTTTGTAAGCCGGAACAGTGGTATTCTGAAAATGAATCCATCCCACATTCTCACTCCAAGCATAACCGTCAAAATCACCAGTTGTTGCATTGATGGTTACACCACCGTGAGTGGGATTGAATCTAATCCAACCCGCATTTTCGCTCCAAGCGTAGCCGGAGAGAGTGCCAGAGCTATTGTTGACACCATAGTTAGTTTGTGAATCGTTAACATAACTATGCGTGCCACCGCTGGTATGCGTGCCAAGCCGAATCCAACCGATATTTTCTGCCCAGGCATAGCCTTCTAAATGGTCATTATAAACCGTTACGCCACCATTAGTGTCGTTGAAATTTGACCAACCACTGTTTTCGCTCCAGGCGTATTTATTGGTGGAGTCGATATTGCTGGCGGCGATGGCTTCCAGCGTTATTAGGCTGGATAGCATCATTACGCTGCCAATTCGTTTCAGATGTTTCATTTTGTTATATTCCTGAATCTCTTGCAAACGCCTTAGAATAAATTCTAAGGCTAAAAATTAAAGTCGGTTAAAACCGACTAAACCCATTGCAGAATAGTACCCTTTAGGGTACTTCAGCTTTTAGCCTTAGAATTTATTCTAAGGCTAACACCAAATGCTGTTGACCAGCGATAAGCCAAAGTACGTTCCATAATACGACTGATTTGCCTGCCTGTTTCTATAATCCAAGCGACTGGCAAACCAGTCAGGTAGGGTGGTTTCGAGGTTAAAGTTTTTGTGAAGCAAAAACTTTAACCTCGAAAAGTGTTTATTTGCCCACCTAACAATTGGGTGTTCGGTGGGCAAACGTGGTTTGCCCACCCTACCTAACTCCAAATCACAAAGTTAATGTTGTACTCCATTTTCAAAAAAAAATTCAATTCTTAATTCGCATTGATCGTGCAAAGTTTGAATGGCTTGATGAATATTTGCCCTTTCTATTCTCACAGACCTATTCTATTTATACCTCCTAAGATGATATACCCATTTTTCAATCCCTTCTTATATAAGTACTGAAGCACAAGTTATCGGATATTATGGAGTCCAAACCTTCAGATTTGGCATTCGATATCTAAAGGATTCGAGGTTTGAGTTTTT
>JAGLHR010000059.1 GCA_023143415.1 Thiomargarita sp.
GTTTCCGTTTCACTCCTACCCACCCTACATGGCTTAACTACAAGGATTGTATATAAGAAGGGATTAAAACACAGAGCATCACCTCGATCCAATCCTTTCTTATAAACAATCCCTGTCGTTATTGTTTTTAATCCTTTCTTATATACAATCCCTGTCGTTACCCAGAAATACCCCTAAAAAAAATTGAGCAGGGGCGCGGCCCCTACAACCCCGTACTGGGGGGCACCCCCAGACCCCCGCAAAAGAGTAAAAGCGTTAAATATCAAAGCGTTACCTGGCGAGGCGAAACCCCACATTGAAGTTGCGGTTGTCACGCGAGTTCCTGTTACGGTTCGCCGCACGCCCCCCGGTCCGTAGTACCACGAGCCACCGCGAACCACAGGCTGCCAGCTATCACCGCTACCACAGTATTCCTCTTTGCCATTATATGAACTTTCATACTCTGAACAAGTCCATTCCCAGACATTCCCTACCGTATCGTATAATCCATAAGGATTCGCTGCGAAAGAACCTACCAGCGCGGTATATTCAAAACTATCACCACAATAATCACCAGAACAATTCGCTTGATTAGAACCTATATCATTCCCCCACCAATATTTCTTTTCCGTTCCTGCACGCGCCGCATATTCCCATTCTGCTTCTGTCGGCAAACGATATGCTTTCCCGGTTTGTGTACTTAGCCAAGCAGTGTATGCGGTTGCATCATTCCATGAAACGTTAATAACAGGACGATTACCACGCCCCCAGCCTTCATCATCAGGTTTTCCTCTCCCCGTCGCGTCAGCAAAACGGTCATATTCCGCAAAAGTCACTTCATAACGCCCCATCGCAAAAGCATTCACAGAAACCCAATGGACTGGCAGTTCATCAGAATCTCCACCGCCTTGAATATCGCCCATTTGGAAAGAGCCGGCTGGAATCATCACCATTTCTGGAGCAGAACCACTTCGGTTTTTTCCAACTCGGTTCTAAAAGGCTGTGGCATTGGACTAAAACGGTTAAACTCAAGCGGAGTCATAAATAACATGTTCTGACTCGGTAGCTGTACTGCGACCCATAAATCCACCTTCTCAAAACGAGAGGACGTTTCCAGATTTTCTTGCAAATCAAGAATAATGTATTCACCGACATAATAGACGGGTTTTAACGGCGTGAACGTGAGTTCAGCCGTTGCCATCACCGTTTGAGTCAAACAAAATAACAGGATAAAAATGAGTTTTCGCATTAGGGTAATCCTTATTGTGTTAAATAAAAAAACAATCGTTTTAAGAAATCCGATTTTTTCAAAAAATCGGATTTCTAAGCTCAAAAACGAATAGGCAGGATAGGTTCATTTAATAATTATAGCCTATTTTAATGCTCATTATTCAGCCCTGAGATTATGATACAATCACTTTTTTTAGTAACAGGTATGCCTCATTCACGTAAGTACAACGGATTAGGGAATAAAACGGTAAGTACAACGGATTAGGGAATAAAACGGATTGATTATGAACGAGAAACGACTTAAAAAATTTCGGAGAATCCAACCTCTCCAAGGAAAAGGGTGCGTTTAAATTGTTTGCCATAATTCAATTGGAAGAATTGCGATGGGATATCCTCCTGTCTTCTAAGAATTTGCCAGAAAAAAATATGCCCTGCGGTATGTGGTTGAGAAAATTCATGCGGAATTGACGAAAAATTGTGCAAATTTCAAGGATTGTTTTGCTTAGGGCAACCACAAGGGATTGCCCGATGAATATTTTCGTCACTCGACAGAATATTGTTGTAGGGGCAATCCTTTCTGTAAGAATATTATTGTAGGGGCAATCCTTTCTGTAAGAATATTATTGTAGGGGCAATCCCTTGTGGTTGCCCTGAGCCCTGAGTCGTTGCAAATCTTATGTAGGGGCAATCCCTTGTGGTTGCCTGAGTAGTTACCTTTTTTTCACCAATTTCCTCATAATTATTTATAACTATATGATTTTTATAGAAAAAATACTTTATTGAGTTAATCAATGCGTAAATCCTATCATAATTAGAAAGTTTAGCTGAGCCTGCTTTGTCGCCTTGAAATTGATTTCAAGGCACTGAGTAGTTACGAAGTTTATCCTAATATCAAAGTAGCTAATTATAATTGAATTAATATTAGGAGTTTTGTAACTACTCAGCCTTGAAATCAATTTCAAGGCTAAAATCTGCTAAAGCAGACTGAAAAAAGACGGAGTCATTTAGCGGATCCTACTTAAACTGTTAGCCTTGCAATTTCAAGGATATTATTAAATTCTCATACCCTATTTTATAAAAATAAATTGCAAATTGCGAAATCAAGTGCAATTTTTAGCAATGTTAAGTATAATGAACGAATAAAATTATTACTGTTCAAGGCTGAAACCTCGAATGTACTCCAAAAGTAATACAAAGCTGAAGCGTTGTACTCCAAAATGAAGCGTTGTACTCCAAAATTTAGAATTCACAAAATATAATCCATTCAATCCATTAAAAACATGACTACCACTGTCGATAATCGTAACGCCCTACCAACGGGTTATCAACTAGAAGAATACCGTATCCAATCCCTTCTTGGACATGGGGGATTTGGCATGACTTATCTCGCCGAAGATACCAAGCTCAACCTTAAAGTCGCTATTAAAGAATTTTTTCCCAATGAATTAGCAGTCCGAGCAAATGCATATCACGTTGAGCCGAAATCTCAACAAGATAAAGATAATTTAATTTGGGGTTTAGAAGGGTTTCTTAAAGAAGGGCGAACACTTGCCGCATTTCAACATCCCAACATTGTGCGCGTGTTACATTATTTTGAAGCGCATAACACCGCCTATATTGTTATGGCGTATGAGGAAGGGCAAAGTTTATCAAGTATCTTACAAAAAAACGGAAAACCACTCACCGAAACTGAAATAATGGCATTTTTGCCACAGCTACTCTCCGGTTTACAAGTTGTACACAAAACCGGCTTTCTACACCGCGACATTAAGCCCAATAATATTTACATACGTGATCAAGATCAGAATCCTGTATTAATTGATTTCGGCGCAGCACGTTATGCCTTTGGCAGTCATACCCGCAGCGTGACGACGATTGTTACGCCGGGTTATGCACCCTTTGAACAATATCAAAGCAAAGGTAAACAAGGACCTTGGAGTGATATTTACGCGATGGGGGCAATATTATATTGTGCCATTTCTGGAAAAAGCCCAATAGAAGCCCCAGAGCGAGTTAATGCCATCAAACTTCGTGAAGAACCTGATCCATTACCCTCTGCGGTACAAATTGGTCAAAAACAGTATTCTGAAGGATTCTTACGAGGTATTGATTGGGCATTACAAATTGTTGAAAAAGACCGCCCTCAAACGGTAAAGGAATGGTCAGATGTCCTATTAACACCATCAAATAGGTTAAGTGAACTACCCTCAACACCACAGGATAAAAGTGGAATCAATAAGTGGGTTTTAGGAAGCGTGATAGGGGCAATAATCATTAGCTTTGCAGGTTACATCTTTTATACTGAACACCGTATCGCAAAATTAGTACCAGAATCCCACACTGAAGAAACACAGAAAAAAATCCCAGCGCAAGTTAATTCCATCAATTCCCACGAAAAAACTAACCCATTACCACAAATTGAAAAACAACAAGCCAGTCAAACGCCAAAAGAGGAGAAATTCTACTTTCGTGATAAATTGGAAGATGGCACTTTAGGACCAAAAATGGGTTGGATTTCCGCCGGTTCATTTAACATGGGCGACATGCAGGGGGAGGGTGATAAAGATGAAAAGCCGGTACATTCTGTTTCCATCAATCGTTTTGCAATAGGAATATACGAGATCACAGTGAGCGAATATTTGCATTTTGCCCAAGCAAGTGGCTATGCGCCAGAATGGCAAGAAGCCGGTAGCAAATACCAATTTTCCACAGGAACCGATACGCATTACAAAGAACTTGGTTCCGCCTTAACCGATGAGAAACACCCCATTGTTGGCATTTCTTGGAAAGACGCAACCGCTTATACAAAATGGTTGAGTCAGCAAACAAACCAGCAATACCGTTTACCTTCTGAAGCAGAATGGGAATATGCGGCGCGTGCAGGAACAGACACGAAATATTACTGGGGTAATGAAATTGGCTACAATCAAACGAATTGTTCAGAAGAATATTGCGGTGATGATTTTAAATACACGGCACCTGTCGGTTCTTTTGCCCCCAATCCTTTTGGTTTGTATGATATGGTGGGTAATGTCTGGGAATGGACTTGTTCTGAATATGATAAGTATGCTAATCATCAAGAAAAACAGTGCACCAATCAAAATACTTCCAAAGAACGTGTCAGTCGCGGTGGTTCATGGAAGTACGAACCCTGGGACTTACGGGCAACATTCCGCGTCAGGTATTCGCCCAGTGATCGCATTAATGACCTTGGATTCCGTGTGGTCAGAACCGAGTGAATGGTGAATGGTGAATGATGAATGGTGAATGGAACTAAATTTCATAAACTATTGTTTTTACACGTTTTTTAATGAAAAAGCGATTATATTCACCACACTTTATGGTATCCCACGTTAATTTGATGAAATGTTTCAAACTTGACAAAATCTCTATTTAAAAATTAACGATTACTCAGGACTTTAAGGTATGTTTAAACCACTTCCTTTTTTTATTGGATTGCGCTACACTCGCGCTAAACGCCGTAACCATTTTATCTCCTTCATTTCTTTGACTTCAATACTTGGCATTGCATTGGGAGTCACAGCATTGATTACGGTATTATCGGTGATGAACGGCTTTGAAAAAGAACTACGTCATCGCATGTTAGGCATGTCAGCGCATGTTGTCGTTAAGACAACTGATAACAATTTGCACGATTGGCAAAACTTAGCGCAAGAATTGCGGAAAAAACCCCATGTGACAGGCGTTGCCCCCTTTATAGAAGGACAAGCCATGATTAGTCACAATAAAAATGTCAAAGGCACATTTTTACAAGGTATTTTGCCCGACATCGAACCCCAAGTTTCTCAAGTCAAAGACAAAATGGTCGTTGGCGCGATAGATAATCTCAAAGCGGGTGAATTTGGCATTGTCTTAGGAGAAGAATTAGCCCGTTCACTCAATATTTGGTTGGACGATAAAATCACGCTGATTGTACCACAAGCCTCAGTCACTCCCGTTGGATTACTGCCCCGCATGAAACGTTTTACCGTGCAAGGTATTTTCAGTGTCGGAATGCACGAATATGACAGTGGTTTCGTCTTATTACACCTTGAAGATATGGCCAAATTATTGCGAATGCCCACAGAGAGTGTTCATGGGCTAAATATCAAACTGGACGACATGTTTCTCGCCAAACCCTTCAATCGTCAATTGCAAGCGGAAGGTTATTATAGCTATGACTGGACTTATCGCCACAAGAATTTTTTTGAAGCGATTAAAATGGAAAAAACCGTCATGTTTGTCATTTTAACCCTGATTGTTGCAGTAGCGGCCTTTAATATCGTTTCCACTTTAGTTATGGTTGTGACAGATAAACAAGCGGATATTGCGATTTTACGGACATTAGGCGCAACGCCTCGTACCATTATGGGTATTTTTATGGTACAAGGCACGTTAATTGGTGTCTTTGGCACATTATTAGGACTTTTTGGCGGAATCAGTTTAGCCATGAATATTGAAACCGTGATTCCTGCGCTTGAACAACTCTTTGGTATTCAATTCTTATCACCCGAAGTTTATTACATCAGTGAATTACCTTCCGATTTACGCTGGCTAGATGTCTATAGGATAAGTATATTATCTTTAATCATCAGTCTAATCGCAACGATTTATCCAGCGTGGCGTGGTTCACGTATTCAACCAGCGGAGGCTTTGCGTTATGAGTGAAACCGTATTGACGTGCAAAAATGTGCATAAAAGTTTTAACGAAGGCAACCTTTCCGTTGATGTCTTGCGTGAGGTGAATTTAAGTATCGCAAAAGGAGAACAAGTCGCCATTGTGGGCAGTTCAGGTGCGGGCAAAAGTACCCTATTACACCTGTTAGGCGGCTTAGATAATCCAACGACGGGTGAAATTTGGGTAGCGGGAAAACTGATGAGCAGTTTAAATCCCGCAGAACAGGGATTATGGCGCAATAAAAACTTAGGTTTTGTGTATCAATTTCATCATCTCCTACCCGAATTTACCGCCTTAGAAAATGTCTCTATGCCACTACTGATTCGTGGATTATCCCCAGCAGAGGCTCAAGAGAAAGCGGTATATATGCTCACTCAAGTCGGTTTAGAACAACGCATCAAACATAAACCCGGTGAACTTTCAGGTGGTGAACGCCAACGGACGGCAGTCGCGCGGGCATTAGTCACAGAACCACAATGCATTTTAGCCGATGAGCCTACCGGTAATTTAGATAAACGCACTGCTGAATATGTTTATGAACGTATGCTTGATTTAAATAAAACGATTGGTACGAGCTTAGTGCTAGTGACTCACGCCCCTGATCTGGCTGCACGTATGGATCGAACATTGCGCTTGGTTGACGGTTTTTTGATGCCTGCCCAAAGCTGAAGCATTCGAGGTTGAAGATTTTCTTCAAAAAACTCTTGAAAAAACGTAACTATTCAGGGCAATTACCCCCTCGTTCCCAAGCTCTAGCTCTCATCGTTAGTCACATTTTTTTAAGTATTTGATTTAAATGATTTTTT
>JAGLHR010000590.1 GCA_023143415.1 Thiomargarita sp.
CAAAGTCACCAATTTCAAACCTGACCCGTTTTCAAAACCTGTCAGGTTTTTTTTTGCTCTTGTTAGAGCGTAGAGTGGGTGCGGTAGCGCAACGAAGTAGCGGAACGCTCCACCCACCATTTATTTGAATGAAAATGTGGGTTTCGTTCCTCTACCCACCCTACGTTCACTGAAAATTCTCAAATTCTGATTCAAACAATATAATAAGTGATATTTTAAACCATAATGAGCATAACCAACAAAAAAATCTTACTCGGAATAAGTGGCAGCATTGCCGCCTATAAAAGTGCTGATTTAGTACGCCGTTTGCGCGATCAAGGAGCTATTGTGCGCGTAGTCATGACAAATGCGGCAACTCACTTTATCACACCACTGACTTTACAAGCCCTTTCAGGGCAGCGTGTTCATACTGATTTACTGGATGCTGATGCAGAAATGGCGATGGGGCATATTGAATTGGCACGGTGGGCAGAGGTGGTATTGATTGCGCCGATCACCGCTGATTTTTTAGCGAAATTGACTTATGGACATGCTGATGACTTGCTCAGTGCTATCTGTCTCGCCACGACTGCCCCGTTGATTGTCGCGCCTGCCATGAATCAACAAATGTGGCAAAGTCGTATTACTCAGGAAAATGCTGAACGTTTACAGCAACGGGGAGTCAAAATATTGGGTCCGGCAAGCGGATCACAGGCTTGCGGTGAAACGGGAACAGGGCGTATGCTTGAACCACTGGAATTAGTGCAGTTTCTTCAAAATGAGTTTAAATCGGGACCATTGCAAGGTAAAAAAGTGTTAATTACTGCGGGACCCACTCGTGAAGATATTGATCCAGTACGCTTTATCAGTAATCGTAGTTCAGGGCGTATGGGCTATGCTATCGCTACTGCAGCTGCCACTTTTGGGGCGGAAGTGACGTTAATCAGTGGTCCCGTCTCCTTATCACCACCGCAAGATGTACAAATGCTATCAGTTTATAGTAGCCAAGAAATGTATGAAGCCGTCATGGCGCGTATTTCGACGAGTGATATTTTTATTGCGGCAGCAGCCGTTGCCGATTATCGCCCTGTGCAGCAAGCAAGCCAAAAAATCAAAAAAAATGAGGCTCATTTACAATTAACTTTAGAACGCACGCCTGATATTCTTGCCCAAGTGGCAAACTTAGCAACACCGCCTTTTACTGTGGGCTTTGCAGCGGAAACAGAGCATTTAGCAGATTATGCCCGTTCTAAATTAGAGAAGAAAAAATTGGATATGATAGCAGCGAACCTTGTTGGAATTGAGGGCATAGGATTTGATAGTGAGGAAAATGCTTTGAGTGTTTTTTGGGCAGATGGTTGTATTGAATTGCCGCGAACTTATAAAAAAATGCTTGCAAATCAATTAGTTGAAATTATCATGCAACGCTATCTTCTGACTTAGAAACCAAGATTCTTGAAAAAACTTGGTTTTTCAATGCTTTTTATAAACCAAGTTTCTTGAAGAAACTTAGTTTTTCACAACCTTTTTATTTCAGCGAATATATCTAATTGAATCGATCTTTTTTCAGACTGGTTATCAATACCCAATTATTTAGAGAAAATACCATTTCGAGATATTCTGTCTGATTAATTATTTTTGTAATATAGGCTTGTGCAAAACGTTCTGGTTTATGCCCGTATGGCACGTTGAATTTAAGACTTCTGTTGAAACGTATCATACCGTTGAAACATGAACGATTTAGAAATAAAAAATCAATTGGATTTTGTTCGTCATTAAATCTGGCTAGAATATAATTGTACCTAAATCCTGCAAGTAAAACT
>JAGLHR010000591.1 GCA_023143415.1 Thiomargarita sp.
CCTGAGTAGTTACCGCTTTGATTGGAATTTGGAATACATTCGAGGTTTTAGTTTTTTAAAGAAAAACTAAAACCTCGAATGCTTTAGCTTTGGACTTATATTTGAAAACTTTCGCATCAAACTAAAAAATGGATATTATTTACCTAAAAGCACTAAAAATAGACACCATCGTCGGTATCTTTGAATGGGAACGGCAAATCAAACAAACAGTCGTACTTGATTTAGAAATGGCAACAGATATTCAAAAAGCCGCCTCAACCGACAAGATTGAAGATACCCTTGACTACAAAGCGGTTACCAAACGCCTAATTGATTTTGTGAGCCATAGTGAATTTCAACTCGTAGAAACATTAGCAGAACGAATTACAGAAATCGTTTTAACAGAATTTTCAGTACCTTGGATACGTCTCCAATTAAACAAATCAGGCGCAATACGTGGAGCGCAAGAGGTTGGTATTATTATTGAACGAGGGAAAAAATAAACATCATGGCACGAATTTACGTCAGCATAGGCAGTAATATTCAGCCGCGACGCTATATCAAAACGGGTTTAACTGAACTGCGGCAACATTTTGGAAAACTTCTTTTATCCTCCATCTATGAAACTGAAGCGATTGGTTTTAAAGGAGACAATTTTTATAATTTAGTAGCTGGATTTGACACCAATGAAGAAATATATCATATCATCCACACATTGCATGCCATTGAAAAAAACAATGATCGTCAACGCACAAACAACCGTTTTAGTGCCCGCACCTTAGACATAGATTTATTACTTTATGATGACTTAATTCTTGAAAACGAAGACATAAAAATTCCACGCAACGAAATTATAAAATATGCTTTTGTCCTTTTACCCCTGTCTGAAATCGCACCAACACTTAAACACCCTATCACAGGAAAATCTTATGCCGAATTATGGCAAACTTTTGATAAAAAAAGGCAGATTTTGAAAAAAGTGAATTTTTAAAGTAAATTTCTTTGTACAGGACATTTTTTATTGTCAGAATCAGAATTTTTGAATTTTTGAATTTTCAGAATTAAAAATCAAGTGAGTTTTCATTTCGAGGCGAAAGTTTTTTGAAGAAAAACTTTCGCCTCGAATATTCTGAAAATTCTGATTCTAACCATTGAAAGTGATTTAAATCAATTATTTATAAAAAAATGTCCTGTACAAAGAGTAAATTTTTAATTCGTTATACTCAATTTTGAACGTTTTTGGAGTCCAACGCTTCAGCCTTGAATTGAAATTGGAGTTCAACGCTTTGGCTGTATTGGAGTCCAACGCTTCAGCTTTGGAATGAAATTGAAGTCCAACGCTTTAGCTTTGGGCGTTTTTTGGAGTCCAGAACATGTTCACCATTTTGAAGTCCTTTGCGTCACTTCAGTTAATAAACCTATCACCATCAAAACAATGAAAAAAAAAGCGAAAAAAAAACACGATACTATAACAACAAGTGATTTTACAATTTCCTTGGCTGACACAGAGCAAACTAATCCTGCCGCTGCTGATTTATTGCATCTCTGTGCTTTCCTTTGCACAGAAAATATTCCAGAAGAAATTTTAAAAGAAGGGATTAAAGATTTAGAAGGGCATTTTGAACGCATTTATAACGAAGCCACTGCTTATGATGAAACTCTAAAAGCCGCCTATCACACAAAATTTCTGCGTTATAATCTAGAACGCAAAATGATGACAATGAACAGCTCTATACAAGAGCTTTTGAGAAAAAGCCTCTCAAAAACAGAACAGCGGATTTGGGCAGAAAAAGCAGTACGAGCCGTAAACAATGTCTTTCCTAAAGTCGAATTTACAAACTGGTCACAATGTCAACGTCTATTAAAATGCGCCAAAAATTGTGCGGAATGGGTTATAAAATGGGAATTCATGTTTGAAGAAGCCGCCAATTTACTCACAGTCACAGCAACTTACTTACATGAAAATGGCCAATACGCACACGCAAGACCACTCTATGAACGGGCATTAATCATTCGTGTAGAAGTACTCGGTAAAACACATCTAAAAGTAGCAGAAAGCCTTAACGATCTCGCCAGTTTATACCATATTCAAGGCAAATACCCACAAGCAAAACCACTCTACGAAAGAGCGGTAGAAATTGTAGAAATCCTCTTAAACGAAGAACATCCTGACACAAAAGAATTACACAAAAGAAGGGCAACCAGCTTCAACAATCTAGGCAGCCTACATAAAGCACAAAAAAAGTTTGAAGAAGCCAAACCCTACTACGAAAAAGCTCTCAAAATTTTAGAAGAAGTCTTATCTGAAAAAAACGCAAACCTCGCCGCAACACTTAATAATTTTGCAGGCTTATATGAAGCACAAGGTGAATATGACACAGCCAAGCCAATGTACGAAAACGCTTTAGACATCTGGAATCAAGTTGGAGATAATCATCCCAATGTCTCAGCAACCATCAACAATCTTGGTGGACTCTATAAAGCCATGGGAGAAGATGACAAAGTTAAGCCATTATTAGAACAAGCATTGGCTATTCGTAAACAAGCACTAGGCGAAGATCACCCCGATGTCGCCATCAGCCTCAATAATCTCGCAGAATTTTACAAATCCATCGGAGACTATGCCCAAGCAAAACCCATGTACGAACGGGCATTGAAAATATTGAAAGAAACCTTTGACTCAAACCATCCACACCTCAATATGTGTTCAAAAAACTATAAACACATACGCTATTTGATGAAAAAGTCCAAGTCCAAAAAACACCAATCAAAGCGTCGTAAATAACGTTTTTCTGGAGAAAACGGAAAAGAAACGGCCAGTTCTAAAGTAACTACTCAGGGCAACCATAAAGGATTGCCCCTACAACAATATTCTTATGAAGACGGACGAAAATATTCTTATGTAGGCTGCACACCCTTGTGGTTGCCTTATGTAGGGGCAATCCCTTGTGGTTGCCCTGAGTAGTTACGTTCTAAATAAAAAAACTTTGTTTCTAAACGTTTTTCTGGAGAAAAAGGAGAAAAAAATGTCCCTACGCATCGGCGTTGATTTAGGCGGCACTAAAATCGAAGTCATTGCCCTTAATAACCAAGGTGAAACGTTAGCCCGTGAACGTCTTCCCACACCTCAAGGAAATTATGCAGCGACCGTTCAAACCATCGCTGACTTAGTTCACAGCATTGAACAACGTTTAGGTACTCAAGGCACTGTCGGCATTGCCATGCCAGGCGCGTTATCGCCGGCAACTGGGCTAATCAAAAATGCCAACTCCGTCTGTTTAATCGGACAACACCTCGATCATGACCTCAATGCAGTCTTGCACCGCCCCATTAAATTAAGCAATGATGCCAATTGCTTTGCACTATCTGAAGCAGTGGACGGTGCAGCGGCGGGGGCAGAAGTCGTCTTTGGTGTGATTATCGGAACGGGTACAGGCGGGGGCATTGCCATTAATCAACAAGTGTTAACTGGCATCAATGGCATTGCTGGAGAATGGGGACACAATCCTTTACCCTGGCCTCAAACAGAAGAATTACCAGGACCGCCCTGTTACTGTGGCAAACAGGGCTGCATAGAAACCTTCTTATCAGGGTCAGGAATGGCGCGTGACTATCAAACGAATACAGGGCAAACGCTTTCACCGCCTGACATTGTCGCCTTAGCCGAAACGGGGGACGATGCGGCTAAAGCCTGTTTATCACGCTATACAGACCGCCTAGCACGAGGATTATCCAGTATAATCAATGTGTTAGACCCAAATGTCATTGTATTAGGCGGAGGCATGTCAAATATTGCCCAATTGTATATCCAAGTACCCCACTTATGGAAACACTATGTATTTTCGGATCGCGTCAATACGGTATTAAAACCGGCAAAATATGGAGATTCAAGTGGAGTACGGGGTGCGGCGTGGTTATGGCCCATTTAAGGCTAACGCTTTCGCTTTCGCCATAACTTAACGGCACGAGCAACGCTCACCAATTGGCTAAGAACAGGCAAACGATCAAACCAATGCCGCTCCTCATAGATATCACTCAAAGAAGGTCGCTGAAAACCCAAAACAGGTGTCGCAATCAGAGTAATAACCTCCGGGTTTTGTTGCCGGAAAGTCGAATAAGCACCATCGACGTGCATCGGCCCCCCATCGGGATGACCGCCAGGTCGAGACAAAATTTCATCAAAAAAATGGACTAAACGCTCAATAACACTTCCATTTATAGCTAAGAAATGGGTTGTCCTCAATGTTTGTGAGAATGGTTGAAAACTCGTTGTCGTTGGTTTAACCGTCTCTATATGTCCCAAATAGAGCATATCCCACTCCAATTGCTGGAGTTCAGTCGTCAGGGCTTGCTGATTCTTGATAAACCGGTTACTAAACGACAGGTCATCCTCCATAATAAGCACATTATTCAAACCCTGCTCTTTAGCTTGCCTAAGTATAGCTAAATGACTCAGAAAACAGCCTCTAGAACCGACGTTCGGAAAATCGCCTCGTTCAGTCTTTTTGACCGCAGGAAATATTTCAACTTTGTCGGAGGGCAAGAATATCCCCAATTTTTCAAGTTCTCGCCTCATGGTTCTATAACGATCTCGCCTTTCCGGCAAATTAATAATATAAGACTTATCAAAAAAGTCAATTAATGAGGGCATTTTGCACTCTCCTATAATTTGAGAACCTAACATGGCGACTGGCTCTTTTAAGCCCAGTTTCATTCTTGATTAATCGGACTCTTTCAAAGGAAGAGTCTCTCCTGAAATGTTTTTAACACAGCCCCAAATGTCGTAGCCCCAACAGACTGGCGTGTTGTCAGTTTGAATTGCACAGGTATGGAACAATCCCGCACTAACATAAGAGAAAGTACCGCTGGGTGGTTCTGCTTGACCATCACTGTTATTACCCCAACAAATGATGGTGTCATCTTCTGCTCGAATCCCGCAAGTGTACCACTTGCCTGCACTCACTTGGGAAAAGAGGTCATTTGGAGGTTTCGCTTGACCATTATCGTCTAAACCCCAACAAACCACCGTCTGTTCGGGTCTGATTCCACAAGTGTGCCACCCTGTCTTAGCCGCACTGATTTGAGAAAAAGTACCACTTGGGGGCATCGTTTGACCATGCCGGTTATTACCCCAACAAGTCACCGTCTGATCGGTTTTGAGGGCACAACTGTGCCACCTACCGACACTCACTTGAGAAAAAGTGCCGCTTGGAGGGATAGTTTGACCATAATCGGGTACATTCTTCCCACCCCAGCATTCTATGGTACCATCAGTATGAAGTCCACAGGAATGATATGTGCCCACACTGACTTGGGAAAAAGTACCGCTGGGATAGCTGGATTGACCATATTTTTTACCCCAACAGGCCAAGGTATTGTCATTGCTATGAATTCCACAACCTTGAGCATAGCCCACACTGATTTGGGAAAATGTGCCTTGAGGCATTCTTTCTGTCGCAGGTTTCTTTGATATCGCCCAGCCCCCACATGCTATCGTATCGTCGTTCTGGATTCCACAAGTAATACCCGCACCCACATTTAAAACCGTCGCCGAGACGACTTGATAGGACAATATTAAACTATTAAACATCAACAAAAGTTGCCAAGATAATCTCACAGTAGAGTTGTTCATCAGTTATTTTCCTCATTTGACCAAAACAGACAGGATAGAAAAACCCAGTTTCTTCGCAAAAACTGGGTTGATTTTCATAATTGTACGAAGTAAGAAGTCTTTTATTTCACCGCATCGCCATGGCGACAATCAGGCCAAGCAATACCTTTGACTTGATTGTAAACGGTGGCAATTTCACCCCTCGTCGTCATTTCGCACGTTTGTACATTTATGACACCATAAGCCAAATTCTTTTTTTCTTCAAACACAAATGCCAAAGTGTTATTCTGTAATGTTTCAAGGGCATTCACTTTGGTTTTTAATGAACCCATCAGTTCAGGGCAGACAAAATTGACCTCATTTCTACTTTTGTCATAAGCCCACAATCGACTTCCTTGCTCAAGGTTTTCCACCGCGTAGAGTATAGTACCCTCTCTGTTCCAAGTCACATCCTCAAGTTTGATGTCTCCAGTGTAGGGGATAATCACTTTTCCGGGCAGTTTGAGTTCATTATTCTCGCCTTTATCAACCTGGAATAACCCCGTACCCTGCGCCCATCCCCACAAACTACCGTCTGAATGAAAAGAGAGTGCTTCAATGTTTGCAAAACCCATTTTCCCAATCTCAGTTATAACCTGAGCACCATTACGAACTTTGTAAAGACTTCCCTCCACAGAAGCGGCATAAAGTTGGTTGTTAAAAGGATCAATGTCAAGGGCATCAATATTGTGGTTTTCATCCAATCGACTACGGACATGAACGTCCAAACTTCCCGTGTTGATGTTAATAATGAAAAATTGGGTTTCCTTCTCATTATTATGGACACCATAAAGCAGACAGGCCGGTTCAGATGATTTTGCAATCAACCCTCGCGGGGGAAACGTTTGACCCTCTGGATCATATCCCCAACAGACGACGGTGTTGTTGGTTCTAACCCCACAAGCATGACCACGTCCAGTTTCCAAGAGTTTGGAAAACGTGTGACTTGGGGAGGTCGTACAGGCACACTGATTCGCTTTTTTTAATCCAGGAATCGGACAACGACAGGTACTGTTTGGAACTCTGACTGCTTCGCTTTTAGGTAAGTCTTGACTCCAAAAACAGACTACGGTATGATCTGTCTTCAGCCCACAACGCATCCGTCCACCACCAGGTATTTGAGAATAGAAAGTGTCAATGGGGGGTTGAAGTCCCCCAAAACCACCCCAGCATTCCGCAGCCTGGTCTAGTCGAATTCCACAACTGGAGTTCATATTAGCACTGACTTGGGAAAATTCGCCGCTTGGGGGTATGGATTGACTGTGACCTAGTTTTCCTTTCAATATGGGGGGATCTGAAAGATGGCTCCCCCAGCATGACACAGTATGGTTAGTACGGACTCCACAGCTGTGCCGTCCACCTGCACTGACTTGCAAAAAGGTACCACTTGGGGGCTCTGCTTGACCTAAAGTTTTAACGTGTTTCCACTCATTTAAATAGGGATCTTTTTCAGGATGCCAATAGGGATCGTTGCTACCCCAACAAGCCAGCGTTTTGTCCGTTTTAACCCCGCAGTTGTGCAATAAACCCGCACTGATTTGCAAAAAGGTAGCACTCGGTGGTGTTGCTTGATCCTCCTCGTTTAACCCCCAACAGGCGACCGTTTTATCAGTACGGATAGCACAACTGTGATGTCCGCCCACAGTGACTTGTAAAAAAGTACCACTCGGAGGCATAGCCTGACCTTCCTTGTTTAAGCCCCAGCAGACGAGACTGTTGTCAGCTTGGATAACGCAAGAATGATCTCTTCGTATTTGAACCGCTGAACAAGTGGCTATACTTCCCATGAATGAATAAAATATTAAGAGATTAAAAGTCAATAAAGTTAGCCCAGAAAACCTCAAACCGACATTTTTCATAACATTCCTCCAATCAGTAGAGACTATTGCAAAATGGCATGTAAGTGATTGATGTTATTTAACATTAAATTAAAATTAAAATCAATAAATTAAGTTACATTTTGCAAGAATTTAATTTTAGAAAAAAATATTTTAGAATCCAATCATCATCGTGTATGAGATAATATTCATTACCCAGATTGTAAAACTACCTTCTTTTTACCCCACTACTATGACCTAACAAATTTGCATTTTTTTGATCGCAAGTCGTTCCTATATGAAAATATCTTTTGACATGGTGTTTAAAGTATCTCTTTTTTCGCTTAATTGCATAAGAGAGTTTTTCAGTTAAGGTATAAGGTTGAAGCAACTGTGCTGCCCACGCCGAGCTTAACAACCTTTCTTTTAGTAGGGGATAGGTATTAGCCAATTCATTGACTATCTGATTAAGTCTAGGTTCACTCCGTATAGCAGAAGGTACATGATAATGACACAAAAATGGCAAATCGTTTGGTAGCGGCAAGCTGTTTACTGCATAATTAAAACGAATATCCAGCACATTAACCGTTAAATTCAAGCGAGCAACGGCTACTGGTAAAGCAAGTTGGTCTAGCCAAGGATATTTATTGGTTATAGAAGCCTCTGCGTCAATCTTTTGACAACTGTCTTCCCATATTTCCGCAAAGCCTAAGCCATTTTGTACCGCAATGACACCCGCATTAAAATAAGGCAACATCAATTCATCAGTTCCAGTAGAGATAACTCGCCACTGTGGTAAAGGTAGCTTAAACAAATCATATATCTGTTGCCATCGCTTGACATCACGGGTAAATAATATATTGCTAGGTACAGCACTAAATGGCGCATCAAAAATTCCTTTGATTTCTCCTGCTGATGAGGCTGAACCAAAGGTTGAAGACGGGCAAGGGGGAATGGTATCAGGGGAAAATTCCCGTGAACATAAAATATCGCTGTCTAAAAAAATCAGTTTATCTGCCGGCGTGTCTATACCTAAACAGGCTAATTTGTTGCCTATGGGATAATTTTCATTAATACGGTTAGTGATTGGCACAGAACGCACACCTAAATCGTGCATAAAAGCCAGCGTATCCGCAGAGACTGTACCCCATTTGGCAGCAGGTTGTGGGAGAGCGGCGACACATTCATAATCACAACGTAAATAATGCTTTAATGAGGCTGCGAGGAGCATAGATTTCAGTTCCAAACCGCCTTTTTGACAAACAAAAACAAAGCAGTATTTCATAGTAGTTTATCGGATTCCCATATTGACAACAAAATATTCAAAGTTTGCATCACGACAATTTTCCTTCATAATTTCATTTTGGATGAAGTGACGTATAACTTCATTAAACCGGTTTTTTTGTATTCATGGTGGTAATAGATAATCCCCCATTCCCAATATTAATTTTCACCTATGCAACGACAATACTTTGACAAAGTCGCATTTGCATTTTGATAACTTTCCAAACATTCTGTCAAGATTTCCGAAGGTAACGAGATTTTGGGGCTTTTTTTCCTAATAATTTTTCCTGATGTAATCTTTTTTGAAACGGGATCTCCAGCAAGTCCGAATAGTCCAAAAATACCTTTTGAGGATAATGGCGCGTAATTATCAGAGAAGGAGTCTTGTATATCAAGAAAACTTTTCAAGCAGTTGAATGTCGCTTGAGTATCAGAAATCAATTGTTCATAAGTAAAATACAAAGATTTTTCTTTATTGTTAATGATTTTTGCATACTCCGTTAACTGAGCTAAACGATTTCTATAATAGTGAGATGATCGTATTTTCCAATCAATCTGCTTGGGAGCCATCGTTAAAAATTGTGTTTCATGCTTTATAAATTTTTCATTTAATAAACTTGAAAGAGTACTTTCACTGTCTCTCAGCAAAAAAATACACTTAACATTTTCATTAAAGAAAATCTCAGGATTTGAAATATTGAAATTATGGTTAAGGTTATCAAGGAGATACCTTTCGGTTATTAATAATCTTGAACGTCTGCTATAGACTTTGCCCCGTAGTATTCTAAAATCTCTTTCAGAAGAATAACGAATGCCGGTTTCCCCCATTCCGATTATTTCAGGATTGGTACATAATAAATTGACACAAAGAGTAGAGCCCGCTCGCATATGAGATAACAACAAAATCACTTTTTGGGGTGTATCTAACCGATTAATACATATAGAATCATACGCAGGATATAGTAATTTTCTTGTTATTTTCCTTGAATAATTAGTTATCCTTGAAAAATTATTCATTAGTCACTTCTAAAAGTTGTTGGAATGCTGTGACACAGACACGGTTTTACAATTAAACCTAAATAGCGGTATTAAGTCATTCTCTGCACGTTGATAAAATTACTCACCAAAAAAGAATAGCCAATCGTGTTTTGGAACATATTATAATCTTAAGAACTGAAACCTTTCACATTGGGAAAGTATTTTTCCATTAATTTTTTCGGCGTTAGCCCTAAAAACGTATCATTTTAACGAAATAACTTGGAGTTTTCCACTTTTTTTGTAACTGCTTTGGAGTAGAGCCAATTTTGCTGTCCAGTTTCTTCAATATACTAGACTTGAACTTAAAACTTTAATAGATTTCGCTCGTTCACACTCAAGTTTGTTTTCCAAAAATTCATAGTTAAAATCAACACTTAATTGATGAATATTTTTTTCATCATTAATCAGCCTATCTTTTAGACCAAATAAATTCAATAAACTCTCAATTCTGTTTCCTCCCCATACAGAGTGTACAGGCACGAAAGGTTTTTTAAAGTTTATAGAAAAACAAGTGCCATGAAATGAGTTAGTTATTACAAAACGTGCATTGGCAAAAAGTTCTATAAATTCAATGGGTCCAGCATCTCTGATGTGAAAATCCGCATTTATAAATGGCTTAAATGCTTGATCAATTATCACGACTTTATTTCCAAACTTTTTGACAAAAAACTCAACGACTTTTTTCAGCAAAGGATCTTTCGCTACCCTGTAAACCAGTATATAATCTTCTTTTTGACTTCTATAATTTGTATCTATTTCCAATGCTTCAAACCACTCTTCCTTTGAAAGTAGTAAAGTCGGATCTAACACATGAAACACATCTCTTTCCAAGAGTTGAGACAACAGTTCTTGAGTATCACTTTCCCTGACTGAAATAGTCGTAAAGTCTTTTAATAAATCTTTGACTTTTTCAGAATCTCTAAAACAATAACCACCCGTACTTGACGCGTAAGAGATTTTTTTTGCTTTTTTATTGGCAAAACTTAAAAAATAAATGGGATCCAGTTTTCCATCTCCACTAGGAAAAGCACTGGGATTCCAAATTTGATCACTTCCGCAAACATACACATCAAAATCATTAATCGCTCCATTTTGTATATCATGTCGAGTTACTAATTTTGATGAATTCATGTTAGATTCAATAAATTTTTTAAACCTTTTTACGACTTTATTTCTATCTTTGAGTCGTAAAATATCATGTATCATTATTTTAATACCATGAATTGACGGCTCAAATCTTATTAGATCTAATTTATACGCCAAGTGTGGATTAAAATAATTTATGGTTTCAACTTCTCCATACTGTGAGAGTATTTTCTTTGTAGCAAACCCTTGCAATACTGCACCATAATTGCTTTGGTAATGCATTGTAATCAATGCGATTTTCATTTTTTTCCTTGTTGTTCAATCTGTCGGTGATCGTAAAAATAAAAAACTATTGAAAATCAATAATTTAGCAAAAAAAATCGAACCTCGCGTTTACGTTACGAATTTGTAATCAGTGCGATTTTCATTTTCTCATCGCTTTTCAAGAGTACTATATATTTCTTCAAAAGGTCTTCTTGCAGACAGACACACTTTATTATTTTCATCAGGATATCCAATAGCAAGAATCATAATAATCGTATGGTCTGATTTAATATTAACGGCTTTTCTTAACAACTTATCATTTTTGGGTGATTGACCCCAGTTCAAAGCACAAGTCGCAATTCCTAAAGAATGAAAAGAATACATTAAGGACATAGACAACAAACCACCATCTATCCAGTGTTGATAGCGTTCTGGGGCTGAAAAAAAGGCTTTCAAATCAGTCGTAACAACTATCAGGTTTGGTATATTCTTACCAAAAGGTCTGTTTCCATTCTGATAACTCAAAACCCGACTTTTAACCTCTTTATCACAGGTATGATAAATATGCCATGCTTGTCGATTACAAACGGATGGTGTTTTCATCGCTAATCTAACCGCTCTATTAATCATCTCATCACCAACGATTTTATCCTGAAATTCTCTTAAAGAATATCTCGTCAAGAAAAAATCTTCGGGCTGGTCTAGTTTTCCTTTCTCAAAATCATTCAAGCCGTATTCCATCGCACCATGAATATCACTTGAATTAAAATCAAATTTTTCCAGTTCTTTTTTGATTTGTTGTGATTGTTCAGAATTAATATTTTCTGGCAATTCTATAAATTTTTCTAAAATCTGTTTTGATGCTTTATCATGATAGCCTATAGAACCAGACTGCCTTGCAATATTTAACAAATTTAACAGTTTATAAGCATCATTCCACCCATGATTCAAGCCTCTTTCTTTAAGACTTAAACTTTTTTCTAAACGATGGTAAATATAGATCTGTTGATAATTTCTTCGTTCCATATCCTTCATGTTTTCTGGCCATCCGCCATACGCAAGAAATCTTTTATAATCATACATAAAACCAACAAAACTGGTTAATATTTTATATGTATGTCGTATAAAATTTATGCTTCGCATATAATCTCTTATTAATTCCCACAAACTATTCATCTGCTTATCAGTGTTCATTATTGTTTCCTCGTTATTTCTTATCTCTAAATACAGGTTCAAGTGATCAATTATCAATGACAAAAAACTCAATTCGTGTTTGCATGTCATAGCTCAATCGCCAAATACGCCCACTTAAACTCTATTTGACTCTGTGGCGTTTTGGACAGGATTAGAATAACCTTTCACCTCGGGAAAGTATTTATCCATTAATTCTTTGCAGTGAAAATTCGCTTTTTCTTCTAAAAAATCCTTGTCTATCTTTGACAGAAAATTTTGTTTTTGCTTTTCGCGCCTCACATTTTCACGAGTCTTAGTAAGGAGAGTACCCGGCGTTAGCCCTAAAAACGTCTCGATTTTAGGAATGTCTTGATTAATTTCTTTTGTTTTTACAATGAGCAGCCTTTCTTTAGGCACAATATTAAGCAGATGATTAATTTGTTCTGCCCACAACTTAAAGTAATCATCTAGAGCGTAAAGTCCACTATCTGCTAAAAATTGTTCTTCTGGTGCATGCTTAACTAAGTCCCCCTCCGCAAAAATAAGTTTATGTATTTTCATGGCTGTTTTTTTTCTAAAGTTTATATTCTTGGCTTGCAAATAACGATAATTACGATAAGAGTGATCTAGATAAGACTCAAGCCATGAATAACAATCACGAATGGTTAAAATGAACTTAGCCTCACTAAATTCACTGACAAGGACATCAAGTAATAAATAGTTCCATCCAGAAGAATCCATTTCTAAGCCTAACCATCTATCTCGACGTTTAACAAACCGAGTCAATTCGTCTTTATCAATTTTGCCCGTTGCATATGCCAAAATCCGATTGCAAAGAAATCCGGCTTCTGGTTCGTGTGCTGATCGATAGTGTTGACTAAAAGCGGTATGTATGGATGTTGTTCCCGTCTTCCAATTTCCAACACAATAAGCCTTAAATCTTTCGTTCCGTTTTGGAATACACCACAAAGGAAGAATATTCCTAAATCTAGGAACAGCCCAGTTATTAATAGCCCTTTTTACAAAGTTTTTGATTTTCATAAATTTTCTTCTACTGGTTGGAGCCAAAAAAAACGGTAGAGTCTTTGTACGTCATAGCTTAATTGTCAAATCCGCCCACTTAAAAATCAATTTGACTCTGTGGCGTTTCGGGCGGGATTAGAATAACCTTTCACCTCGGGAAAATATTTATCCATTAATTCTTTACAGTGAAAATTAGCCTTTTCTTCTAAAAAATCCTTGTCTATCTGTGAGAGAATATTAAACTTTTTGGTTGTCACATTTCCACGAGCAGAAGTAGGAAGACTACCCGGCGTAATTCCTAAAAATGTTTCAATCTGTGGGATACTTTGAGTCAGTTCTGGCGTTTTCACAACAAGCAACCTCTCAGAAGGTACTGTGCTAAGTACCCTAGTGTTATGTGTTTTCCACCATGAGAAGTAGCCATCCAGCGTGTACAATCCATTATCAACAAGAACTTTTTCCTCCTTTGCATGTTTAAATCTGTCAGCACCTAAACGGAGATCGCTCAGATGTCTGAGCCAAGCTCTTTTTTCAGCGAACCCTGGACGAGCAAGGCGGTGATTTATGGCCGAATCAAGCCATGAATAGCAATCACGAATGGTCAAAAAAAATTTAGCCTCACTAAATTCATTAACAAGAATATCTAGTAAATGTATGTTTAAATGAGAGGCATCCATTTCTAAACTTAATCGCCTATCTCTTTGCTTAACATATTTGATCAAGTCACTTTTATTGATTTTGTCATGAGCAAATGCAACAAACTTATTAGCAAGAAATCGACTTTCAGGTTCGTGCGCCGTTCGGTAGTGTTTACTAAACATTATATGCAGGGTAATTGTTCCAGTCTTTCCCATACCAACACAGTAAGCCTTAAACCTTAAATGACGTTCAGGAAAAAACGACGAAGGGAGATGTTCATAGATAGGAGTCGCCCAATAATTAGCCTTTCTTATGATTTTTTCAATTTTCATCATGTTTTTTCTCTTAGGAATGAGGATTTTATAAAACCCAAAACTTAAACCTGTCAGATCTTGAATACCTGACAGGTTTGATAAAACTTTAGGAGATTATTTAATCCTCATTCCTTAATTTAATTCACAGCGCTTTTGCCGCCTCAATCCATTCTCTTTGCGCGTCAGTAAAATCGCCCACCCAAATTTGCTCCGATGGCGTTTTGCAAGCCTTATAAAGTGCCGTTCCGTAATCAATAAGTGCTTGATAAGGGCTTTTTTTATACGTTACCAGCACTTGAATCATGAGCTTCAACATAAAATCGACGGCGCGGAGTAGTTACCGAAACTTTATTGATCAGCACTAAAGTTCGCATTGAGGTTTTAGCCATTGCCCAACTTCGTCATAAAACTGTTGAACAAAATTCAACAACCTATTTTTCAAATTCCAAATTGTTGTTCAATTTTCTGGATAATATTATACATTTTCTTCAAATAATGATCAATTTTTTTTAAGAATGGGATAAAAACAAATTTTTATACCCATTAAAAAAGTGATAAAACTAATCGTTTCCCTTTGTTATAAGCCATTTTAAGAACGTTAGTCTTTTTTTGCCTGTTTTTTAATTTGTTAAAGGATTTGTTTAAAATTTTCCATGAGTGTATAATATTAATTATAAAATTGTGAATTGGAGTTCAACGCTTCAGCTTTGAACGCAAAAATACGCAAAAAGCTGAACCTTAGCACTTTCCAGTCTGCACATCGGATGAACAATCACCTCCGTCTCAGTATAATCGACTTCAAAGCGTTGGCGATTACTGTCATCAACTGTTTCAACAGACTAACCTAATTTCCGTCACGCCTAATTTCCGTCCATATTTTGCCGTCTGTTTTAACGCTTGACGATAGCTATGTTGATTGGTAAACGTCTTTAATTCTAATCCAAACAATTGCCCAGCATAACGTATCAATAAATCAATTTGACCATGACCGGTTGGAAATGATGGTTGAAAGGGCTTACGAAGTGTTTCCCGTTTAAACAAAACCTCAAAATCTTCTAAGGTGTTTATACTTCGCTTTTCTAAGCCCAATTTGTAGATCACTTCCCTGCCCACGATTTGAGCAACACGATTCACATCAGTTACATTGTAGAGATGTTGCAAAGGCAGCATAACCACATCAAACTGTGGATCATGTTCAAGGATGAAAAGGACTTTTTGCATAATCCAGCTTTTGCCAGTTTGCCGCGGTGCCCAGATTGTGATGAAATGTCCGCCTTTATTGGAATTATCGCCCTTTAATTCTTGAAGTGCCTTGTCTATTAATTTTTTACGAGGAACGTAATAATGTAGTTCCTGATCAATTGCTCCATAAGAGGAAAATCGTCTTTTCAACCGATTTTTTCGTTCCCATAAACAAAACTGAAAACAAAGCTGAAGCGTTGAACTCAAAAAAAATTCCAAAGCGTTGGACTCCAAATCACTTTTTAGGTATTATTATCTTTTGGAGATTGAATTTCAATCAGATTATTTTTTGAAATTTTGAAAATCCTTTTCGATAACTTTATGAATAGTTGGAGCAATCAATGAGTAAAATTAAACATTGTCGCCTTTTAATACTTGGATCTGGCCCTGCCGGATATACATCCGCAGTGTATGCTGCCCGTGCCAATCTTAATCCTGTTTTGGTTACTGGCTTTGAACAGGGTGGGCAGTTAACGACAACGACAGATGTTGATAATTGGCCTGGTGATCATCAAGGGGTGCAAGGCCCTGATTTAATGGAGCGGATGCGTAAACATGCAGAACGTTTTGATACTGAAATCATTTTTGACCATATTAAGGCAGTTGATTTAAAACAGCGTCCGTTTATTTTAACAGGGGATTCGGGTCAATATTCTTGTGATGCTTTGGTTATTGCAACAGGGGCTTCTGCACAATATTTAGGTTTACCGTCTGAACAAGCCTTTAAGGGTAAAGGTGTCTCAGCTTGCGCCACTTGTGATGGGTTTTTCTATCGTGAGAAAAAAGTGGCGGTGATTGGTGGTGGTAACACGGCGGTGGAAGAGGCCCTTTATCTCTCCAATATTGCATCACACGTAACCATCGTTCATCGGCGCGATGCCTTCCGTTCTGAGAAGATTTTGGCTAATCAATTGCTGGAAAAGGAAAAAGAGGGCAAAGTGACTGTTGCTTGGAATCATGTACTTGATGAAGTGCTAGGTGACAATAGTGGTGTAACGGGTATGCGGATTAAAAACGTACAGAATGGTAGCACTCAAGATATTGATTTATATGGTCTTTTTATTGCAATCGGTCATAAACCGAATACTGATCTGTTTGTGGATCAGTTAGAGATGAATAATGGCTACATTATAGTCAAAACGGGTAATGATGGCGGCGCACAAGCGACAAGTGTGCCAGGCGTGTTTGCTGCGGGAGATGTTTGTGATCATGTTTATCGTCAGGCGATTACTTCAGCAGGGCATGGCTGTATGGCTGCATTAGACGCTGAAAAATATTTGGATAATGTTTAATTATTAATGGTGAATGATGAATGGTTTCGATTCGAGGCTAAAGTTTTTTCTTTAAAAAAACTTTAGCCTCGAATTGAGTTTTTTTTCAAAACACTCAAACCTCGAATGGTGAATGGTGAATGAAATCAATCGTTTAAAGATAAAAGTTAGATAATTATTCATCATTCACCACTGGAGAAATTCACCATTCATCATTCACCATTGGAGAAATTCACCATTCATCATTCACCATTCATCATTCACCATTAATCATTCACCATTAATCATTATGCGTTACTCCTATCAAGCCATTGATAATCAAAAGCAAGAAGTCAGCGGTATTTTAACTGCTGATACTGAGAGAGAGGCTTTTCGCCAATTAGGGCGACGTGGATTGACTCCTTTATCTCTCTCCGCTTTAGGGAAAAAAAGTAGCCGTCGAAAAGCAGGCAAACCCAAACAACGTGATATTTTAATCGTTTTACATGAATTGGCTACCCTATTGGAATCAAGTGTTGCCCTGATAGATGCCGTGGAATCTCTTGCTAATTCTTCACATCATCCCTTTGTAACTCAAACGTTTTCTGACATGGCGAGTCAATTACGTCAAGGTACCGCATTTTCAGTTGCTTTGCGAGAATGTCCATTGAAGTTGCCTTGGTATATGACGCAGTTAGTTGAGGCGGGGGAGTTGACAGGGCAAGTTGCTATGGCATTGCGTGATGGTGTCGCGCAGATGGAATATGAAGCGCGAGTCGCTAATGAAATGCGTAATGCGATGATTTATCCTGTCATATTAATCCTTTCTGGGGTTGCTGCGGTTTTGATGATTTTTACGATTGTTGTGCCTCGCTTTGCGGGAATACTTAAAAATCGCACTGATGATATTCCTTTATTGGCTAAATTTGTTTTGAATACGGGGATGTTTTTTAATACCCATTTTGAATGGATTGCCGGGGTGGTGATGGTGTTAGCGATTATAACGGCTTATCTTTTTAGTCAGCCTATTTTACGCGCTAAGTTTAAAGATGTGAGCGCGAAATTACCCCTTTTTGGCGTTTGGATCATTGAATCTGAAACCGCACGATGGGCGGCGATGATGAGTACTTTATTAGAAAATCGTGTCTCTTTATTAGGTGCGCTTGAATTAGCGAGTGAAGGTGTTAAGCTACCTAGTCTTAACGCGAGATTGAAACAAGTGAGTAAAGCGGTGAAGGCAGGTACAAGTTTATCGCAAGCTTTACAGGAGAATGATGCTTTAACAGCGACGGGGCATAATCTGATCAGGGCAGGTGAGCGTGCTGGAAAATTGCCGCGCATGTTGCGTTCATTGGCAAAATTATTGGAGGAAAGCGGGCAGGTACGGATGAAACGATTTTTGTTATTGATCGAACCTGCGGCGATTTTAGTGATAGGTGGCGTGATAGGCGTGATAATTACAGGTGTGATTTTGGCGATTACTAGCGTTAATCAAATTAATTTTTAAAAGGCGAATAACCTGCTCGACTCTTGGAAGATGAAATGCTTTGTGACGCTTTTGAAAAAAGAAATCTCCAATTGGTGAAAAATTTTATTAGAACGTGTTTTGACAAACACAATATTTACAGAAAATCATTATAAGATTTGTAACTACTCAGCGGTTAGCCTTGAAATCAATTTCAAGGTTAAAAGCATTCGAGGCTAAAGTTTT
>JAGLHR010000592.1 GCA_023143415.1 Thiomargarita sp.
TGAGTAGGGTGGGCAACATCTTTTCGTTGCCCACCTTATGGTTGACATGGTGGGCAAAATAAAAAGACATTTTGCCCACCCTACCTGTTTTTCATTCATCATTCACCATTCATCATTCATCATTCACCATTACTACGCCCCAGCCATTGCCAACTTACCCAAATCGCAATGAAACAAATCACCGCTGCCCATAAATAACGTATTTCAACATATTCCCAAGTATAACCACTGATTAAGCTGCCTACCGCTCCGCCCACGCCAAAACTTAAACTGCTATAAAGTGCCTGTGCTCTGCCCTGATGAGAATCGGTAAATTTTTGGCGAATAAACTGCATGACTACGCCATGATATAAACCAAAACTCGCCGCATGTAGAAGCTGTGCAAACAGTAATATGGCTAATGATTCTGCATAGTAGCCTATCAGGAGCCAACGAATGCCGGTTAAGCCTAAACTGATGATAAGTAAACTATTCAGGCTGAAGCGTGTCAGTAAGCGGTGCATGATTAAGAATGCACCCACTTCTGCAATAACACCCAATGCCCATAATTGCCCGATTAAGTTGCGGGCATAACCCTGTTCTTCCAGATAAATAGAATAAAAGGTGTAATAAGGAGCATGACTGGCTTGCATTAAAAAACAGATAAAAAACAAGGCAATAATCGTGGGATTTTTAATCACTTCGTAAAAAGACTGGGGAGCGATAGACTGTTGTACCGTGATTTTTTCTGGGATTAATAAAGTCGTTACCCAAATGCCAATAAATAGCCCAACTAATAATAGGGGTAATAAAGTGATACTGACATATTGGAATAACCAACCGAACAATGCAACGGTGACAATAAATCCGATAGAACCCCATAAACGAATATGACTATAGCGATGCGCTTCTGTTCCCAAAAGGGCGAAGGTAGTCGCTTCAAATTGGGGTAAGGCTGCGTTCCAAAAGAAACTAAATAGAGCCATAATTAAAGCCAGCCAAAAATAACTGTCTCCGGCTAATAATACACCGAGAAAACTCAAAGCGGCTAAAAAAGAACTCAGGCGTACTAACGCAATATGTCGCCCTGTATGATCAGCAATCCAACCCCAAATGTTGGGCGCAATGATTTTTGTGGCGAGAATAATTGCTATTAATTCTCCGATAGCTTGGGCATCAAAGCCTATTGTATGTAGATATAAGCTCCAATAGGGCAAAAGTCCCCCTAAACTAGCGAAGTAGAAGAAATAAAAGGCTGACAAACGCCAGTAATATGGGATTGCTTTCATAAATTATAGATAAACCTGTCAGGTATTCAATACCTGACAGGTTTTTGGAAGTGATTGACCTGAACGTCTATAGATTGTCCCAATTCTGGGCACGGTGGCGCAACGTATGATCCATTAATACTAAAGCCAACATCGCCTCCGCTATCGGTGTTGCGCGAATCCCAACGCAGGGATCATGACGACCTGTTGTAATCACTTCGGTGGCTTTTCCATTAATATCAACGCTGCGCCCTGGTAAGCGTAAACTCGAAGTTGGTTTCAGCGTTATCGTGGCGATAATATCTTGCCCTGTCGAAATACCGCCTAAAATGCCACCCGCATGATTACTCAAAAATCCTTCTGGTGCCATTTCATCTCGATGCTCTGAACCCTTTTGTAAAACACAATCAACGCCATCTCCAATTTCTACAGCTTTGACGGCATTAATACTCATCAGTGCCTGTGCAATCTCGGCATCCAATCGGTCAAAAATCGGTTCTCCTAATCCGGCAATGAGACCACTTGCAACAACGGTGACACGCGCCCCGATAGAATTACCCTCTTTGCGTAAATTATCCATATAGGTTTCTAATTCCGGCAATTTTGCCACATCGGGACAAAAAAATGGGTTGCGGTTTACTTCTGCCCAGTCGAAATGATGGTATTTTATTGGCCCCAATTGCGCCAAATAGCCACGTATTTGCACACCATAGCGAATATTGAGATACTTTTTCGCTATCGCACCCGCCGCAACACGAACAGCCGTTTCACGCGCAGACGCTCGCCCACCGCCACGATAATCCCGGAGACCATATTTTTTGTGATAAGTATAATCCGCATGTCCCGGACGAAACTTATCTTTAATATCACCGTAATCTTTAGAACGCTGATCAGTATTTTCAATCAGCAAGCCAATTGAACAACCAGTTGTTTTTCCTTCAAATACGCCTGAGAGAATTTTAACCTTATCCGCCTCATTGCGTTGAGTTGTGTGTCGAGACGTACCGGGCTTGCGCCGGTCTAAGTCAACTTGTAAGTCATTCTCCGCTAAATCCAAACCCGGCGGACAACCATCGACAATGCCACCAATAGCGGGACCATGGCTTTCTCCATAAGTGGTGACGGTAAAAAGTTTTCCAAAAGTATTTCCTGACATATCAGTTCCCGAAAAATTAAGACTACCAAGCTTTCGCTTGAAAATTGGGCGAATTGGCAATACTCGCACCACCATTTTTTGTTTGGGTAAAGACAAATAAACCTTCACTCGCTGCTTTCCAATGCTTCTGAGACAATCAATGAACCAAGTGCGCCATAGATTTTATAATCGGTATAAACCGGAAATTCCTGCTTAAATTTCGGTAATTGCACATTTAAAAAGCGTCGAATGTGGCGTGAACTCAATTTATTCTTCACTTCTAAAACAACAACTTCTTTACCGTTTTCGGCAACAATATCATATTCAGCGGTTCCCGGCATGGTGACGTGAAAACCAACATTATCAACTTTGATCCCTCTTTTCGCCAGTAACGAAACAATATTTCGGCGAAATAAATCTTCGGCGATATCGTCTTCTGGAATCTTGCCCATATCATCATCTAATTGAGTTGTCATTTTTTCAGCCCAATTTCCGTTTTCTTGTGCTGTTGAATCAATTCAGCCATTTTTTTAACTGCCAACTAATTCTTTCAATTCTTTATCAGTCATTTTTTGTTCCTCGCTGCTCATTATTTAAGTGAACAATTATACCATTATTACTTGATGATCAAGATTTAGAGTATTTCAATCGGGTGAGGCGACGCTAACCCGACTGACATGATAAATTATCTATTACTCGATCATCAAGTTTTTT
>JAGLHR010000593.1 GCA_023143415.1 Thiomargarita sp.
GGTGGGTTTCCACTTCGTTCCTACCCACCATACTTTACTCATTATTTATGATGATGAAAAATGGTGGGTTTCCACTTCGTTCCTACCCACCCTACATTTACTGATTCAAAACGAAAAAAATTAAAATTCAGGAGCAAACTCTAATTTTCTCCACCGATTAAAGTGGAAAAACATATTACCACTTTTAGTCGGGGTAATTTTTGAATAGGAATCCTCATCTTCAATGATAACAATCTTTTTGTCAAGTACCACATTGCTTAAAGGCGCGTAGAGAAAGGTATAAGGTTGATCATCGGCAATAATGCTGTGCAATTGCCCGGTGAGTTTTTGTTGAATAGCAGGATCGTACTCTTGGCGAATTTGCACGATCAGCTTATCAACTTCAGGATTTTTGTAGCCCACAAAATTAAGTTGCCTGTCTCCAAATTGGCTAGAATGCCATATCTGATAAAGATCGGGATCAATACCCATACTCCAACCCAAGACAACCGCATCAAAATGACCTGGATTGACAAAATCTTCAAGAAATACAGCCCATTCAAAGACTTGCGTATTACACTTAATACCCAATTTCTGCCAACTATTCTGAGCAATAGTCATAATCGCCTTACGTTGCAAATTACCATTATTAGTAATCAGGTTAAATTCAAACTTTTTTCCGTCTTTTTCAAGCCAACCAGAAGCATTTTTTTGCCAACCTAATTCTTTGAGAATGCGCTTTGCGCCCTTTGGATCATAAGGAATCGGTTTGATATTGTGATCATACCACTGCGTATTTTTGGGATAAGGACCAGTTATCCGTTCACCCTCTCCGTAGAGAATGTACTTAATGATTTCATCAACATTGATCGCCATTGACAGTACTTGTCGTACTCGTTTATCCGCAAAAAGTCCTTTTCGATTATTATATCCAATATAAGTATAGGCAAAACCGAGACTAGAAAACGATTGATAACGCTCGTCTTTCTTATAACGGGCAGCTTGGTGCGGCTCAGGACCATAACTATCTATCGCGCCAGTCAGAAATTCAACCTCTTGAGTCATTGGATCGGGAATGATGCGGTAATAATAATCCTTATATTGTGGTGAACCTTCCCAATAATCCTCATTACGAATCAAATGAATAAATTCATCGCTCTGCCATTCGACAAAACGAAATGGTCCGACACCGATGGGATGACGATTAAATTGGCTATCACGCAAACCAAAGTTTGCCCGTGCTGCTGATGACAATTCACGCCTATTCATTTCATGCTCCAATACCGCCTCATTAAGCAGATGCTCAGGCAAAATGCCTATGCTCCAAGCGTCAATGGCAGGTGAAAAGAGCCGCTTATAGACAATGCGTACCGTGTAACGATCCACCATTTCCACCGCTTTAATCGGTTCAAAATTAGAGGTTCGTGGCGACAAATTTTTAGGTGCCATAATAGACTCATAAGTAAATTTGACATCGCCCGCGTCAAATTCATGTCCATCGTGAAAACGCACCCCCTTTCTCAAGTGAAATAAAATAACGGGATTATGTTCAAAGAGAGGCATCATATCTGCAAATTGAGATCGGAGCAACTCTCGTTTCTCAGGGGAAGAGACTTCAATCCATTGATCCAGCGGCGCGTTTTTTTCATAATCTGCACCAATAATCGGTTCAAGTAAGGTAAAAAAGTTCTGCTCAACCTCCCTCAGAGAAAATTTTAGCCGTTCAGGCATATTGATCTTCACTTGAACAGGAATGGGTTTCTCATCCTCTCCCTGCAAAGTCACTTCTTTTACCTGCTGCTCTGGAGGAAGTCGCGTTATTTTAGTTACTAAAGCCTTGAGCCTCGCATGATTCCCACTTTCAATGGCTTCTCTTATTCGCATTTCTATTACATCAGGAGTAACACGAGTTCCATCAGGAAAAGACGCTTGAGAATTAACAGTCAAGTACACCGTTTCAGTGATTGTCCAATCAGTCGTCAAACGCCCACGTAAATTAAGATTTTCATCATAATCCAGCAAACCTTCAAAGACAAAACCTGTAATTTGACTACTGGCGCCATCTGCATTAAGAATGGGATTTAAAATTTTCGCATCCGCAATGGACGCTGAAATAAATTTTGTCATCCTATCAGGATTGCCCTTTGTTTGCGTTTCATAGCTAGGTACCCAGAAATAGGATTGTAAAAGCCCTAAACTCAACAAAGTGGGGGCAAGTATAAGAAACCATTTAATTTTCATCAATTATCACTCTTCATTTTATGTAACAGCCTTGAAATCAATTGCAAGGCTGACAGCTAAAGCAGGCTCAGCTAAATTCTTTTCGATGTTAAGTTTTAACTACTCAGGGCAACCATAAAGGATTCGAGGCTAAAGTTTTTCTTCAAAAAACTTTAGCCTCGAATGCCCCTACAAGAGATGTACTTCACTCAAAAGGGAAATGCTATAACACTTTTTTTAATATCAATGTGACAAAGCGCGTAAATTCTGTCGCGCTTGTGCGTGTCCAAGAGTCGCTGCTTTTTTAAACCATTTTTTGGCGATGTTCAGATTTTTTTTGACCCCTTCCCCTTTTAAATACATCAGTCCAAGCGTATTTTGTGCGTCACGATCTCCCTGAGTTGCCGCTTTACGAATCCATTTAGAGGCTTGAGTTAATAGCGTTTTTGACAGTGATGAAATCTGTTCAGTTTGCGGTATTGGTGAGGTAATAATGTAGCCTCTGGAAATTTCTAAGCCATTGATTTCGGCATTGGAAAACTCAGTGGGATTATCATGTTCAGCCAAAAAATTTTGGACTTCTTTGACAAAATGGTCATTGACATCCAGCAAAATCACCGCATTCATTTTCATTTTTTCTTCACGAGTCAGTACAGCGTGAATTTTCTCAATAACCTCTTTCAAAACAGACATGTCGTTGTCTGGCAAGCCTTTTGATGCCATAATGACATCCCAGTCATCAAAAGCGGTTGCGCGTTCAAGTAAAGCAAATAATTTAAACGGTCCTTTTTCTTGAACGAGGGTTTGTTCTATCGAAGAAAATTTCTCAAAAAACGGGTTCATAAAGACAATCCTCTTATTTTAATGCAGTCAGAAGTACCTGCGTTGACGTTAGCATGTCTTGTGTCGTTTGGCGTGTATATGAACCAACCGGTTTATAACGAATTTCTGGATTCCATTTTTCAACAATGGACCATTCTATCGAAAAGTGACTTTTTATCTTTTCTATAACGCCCGAAAATTTAAGTAAAGTCAATAAATCATGTACTTTCAAAAATCTCTGATTTTTAAAATACCTTTCATACAACGCACAAAAATCGTTGGGATTGATACTGTATAGCTTTTGGAAACGCTTACTTTTAAGCGATTTTTCCGCAATTTCACAAGTCATCTGTAAAAATTCTTTATTGGATTGTGGAAAATGGATATATCCAAGCGTTTGGCAAATTCGCGCTTTTAACGCTAATTCCATCGCGTATCCACATAAATAAGTTGCCGCATCATATCGTTTGGCTTCAAATAAGATTTGTGCTTCTTTGAGACGAGCCTTGGCTAAAATTCTTAGTTCAGTTTTTGTTGCCATCTGTTTATGCCTATTATTTCATTTTCTTATAACGGGCGGCTTGGTGCGGATCGGGACCATAACTATCTATTGCGCCCGTCAGAAATTCAACCTCTTGAGTCAAGCCAGGTAGGTCGGGTTAGATGGCGCGGCAAAAAAACGTAACCCGACATTTACCTGCCTCATTGAAAAAAGTTTTTCAGGCAAAAGTTTCGCTGAGCGAAACTTTTGCCTGAAAGTTTGTTACCGCGTTGAGTATAAGTTTTTTGAAGAAAAACTTAAACATTGAAAATTAGTCTGCTTTAGCAGACTTTAACTTTTAGCCTTGAAATTGATTTCAAGGCTAACTGCTGAGTAGTTACCCGGGATTTAACATTTCCAAACGAATACGAATCACTTCCTTTATGATACCGTCTAAACTTTCAATGGCTTCAATGGCTTTATTGATCTGTTTTTCGACGACTTGGTGAGTCAGTATGACAATTGAGACGTGTTCAGTACCGCTAATGGGTTCTTTTTGGATAATGGCTTCAATGCTGATCGCATTTTCGCTGAGAATGTTGGTAACATTTGCGAGAATACCTAGTTTATCTTGGGCGGATAGACGCAGGTAATAAGAGGCTTCGATTTCTTCTATGGGAACAATCGGCAAATCGGATAAAGCATCTGCTTGAAAAGCCAAATGGGGTACTCGATGATCTGAATCTGTTGTCAGGGCGCGTGTGACATCAACTAAATCGGCAATGATAGCTGAACCCGTCGGCAATGCGCCGGCGCCTGCACCATAATAGAGTGATTGCCCTAGCGCGTCGGATTCAACCAATATGGCATTCATAACCCCTTCAACGTTGGCGAGCAAACGTTTATTAGGAACAAATGTGGGATGTACTCGTAATTCAATCCCCTTTTCAGTGCGTTTTGTAATACCTAAGTGTTTGATTCTATAGCCTAATTCATTTGCATATTGCACATCTTCAGGCGCGATATTAGTAATCCCTTCCATATAGACTTTATCAAATTGTAGGGGAATACCAAAAGCAATGGAAGCGATAATGGTTAACTTATGGGCAGCATCAACGCCTTCAATATCAAAAGTGGGATCTTTTTCAGCATAGCCTAAGCGTTGCGCCTCTGCTAACACATCTGCAAAGTCACTTTCTTTCTCACGCATTTCGCTCAGAATAAAGTTGCTTGTTCCGTTAATAATTCCTGCTGCCCATTTAATTTGATTTGCAGCCAAGCCTTCGCGTATCGCTTTAATGATTGGTATGCCGCCACCAACTGCCGCTTCAAAGGCAACCATCACTCCTTTTTCTTGCGCCGCTGCAAAAATCTCATTACCATGTAATGCAATTAAAGCTTTATTTGCTGTGACAACATGTTTTCCATTAGCAATGGCTTGTAATGTCATCTCTCGTGCGAGAGTCGTGCCGCCGAGTAATTCAACAATAATGTCTGGTTCAGGATGATTAACAAGTTCAGACAATTCTTTTATGAGTACAATCTTATCTGTCTGATATGAATAAGTATTATTCAGTTCTTTCGCGCAGGCATGGGTGACGATAATGCCGCGCCCTGCACGACGGGCTATTTCTTTGGCATTTTGCTGTAAGACATGTACTGTGCCACCGCCGACTGTACCTAATCCGAGTATGCCGACTTTAATTGGATTTAACATTGATATTTTGTTTATTAAAACTTTTTATTAATGATGAATGGTGAATTAAGAAATCCGATTTTTTTCAAAAATCGGATTTCTAAGCTCGAAACGAGTTTTAAGAAATCCGATTTTTGAAAAAAATCGGATTTCTAAGTTTGAAAAATTTTATCTTTCTTAAACATATCCCGAATCCCTCGTAATGCTTGACGAGTGCGATGATGATTTTCAATTAATGCAAATCGCACATGATCATCTCCATAATTGCCAAAACCAATGCCCGGTGAAACGGCTACTTTTGCCTCGGCTATCAGTTTCTTTGCAAATTCCAATGAACCCATTGCTCTATATGGTTCAGGTATCTGTGCCCAGACAAACATTGTGGCTTTTGGTTTTTCTACCGCCCATCCTAAGGCATTTAAGCCCTCACAAAGTACATTGCGGCGTTGATAGTACATGTCACAAATTTCTTCTACACAGGTTTGATCGCCTTCTAATGCAGTAATAGCGGCGACTTGAATGGGTGTAAAAGTGCCGTAATCAAGATAAGACTTCATGCGCGTTAAAGCCGCAATTAGGGTTGGATTGCCACACATAAAACCGAGTCGCCAACCCGGCATATTATAACTCTTGGACATCGAAAAGGATTCAACAGCAATGTCTTTAGCCCCTGGCACTTGTAAAATTGATGGCGCGACATAGCCATCAAAAACAATATCTGCATAAGCTAAGTCGTGTATGATCCAAATTTCATGTTTCTTTGCAATTTCTACGATTTCTTCAAAAAATGCCAGTTCAACACATTGCGTTGTCGGATTGCCGGGAAAATTGAGTACCAACATTTTTGGGGTTGGCCAAGAGTCTGTAATGGTTTTGACCAATTCGGCAAAAAAGTCAACGCCTGGCACTAAAGGCACATGGCGTATATCAGCACCTGCAATGACAAAGCCATAAGGATGAATTGGATAGGCGGGATTGGGTACTAATACGGTATCTCCTGTTCCCAATGTGGCTAGGGCTAAATGAGCCAAGCCTTCTTTAGAGCCTATACTGACAATGGCTTCTGTTTCGGGATCCAAAGAAACGTCATAACGCCGTGCATACCAGTTGGTGATAGCACGACGTAAACGGGGAATACCCTTTGATGCGGAGTAGCGATGGGTATCTTTACGCTGCACGACTTCGACTAATTTATCAACAATATGTTTAGGAGTAGGCTGATCGGGATTGCCCATCCCAAAGTCAATAATATCCTCGCCCTGTGCGCGTGCTTGCATTTTCAACTCATTGACGATATTGAATACATAAGGGGGGAGGCGTTTTATACGTGAAAATTCGTCTTTCATTAGTGATGAGTTATCAATGTTTATTTTAGGGGATTTATTTAAGGTTTGAATCAGAATTTTCAGAATTTGAGAATTTTCAGAATTAAACCTCAAATATTAGAACATATTATCATTAAGTCATTGATTGTATTATGTTTATAATATTTTCAGCCCTTTTGAAAGCCTAAAAATCAATGTAACGACTCAGCCTTGAAATCAATTGCAAGGCTGAAAGCATTCGAGGCTAAAGTTTTTCTTCAAAAAACTTTAGCCTCGAATAGTCTGTTAAAGCAGACTAATTAGAGAGAGAGTTTAGCTGAGCCTGCTTTAGCTGTTAGCCTTGAAATTGATTTCAAGGCTGAGTCGTTACGAAAAAATTATGCTTGAGTGAAGAACGCATCCAACACTTGCTTAATAGACTTCATCGTGTGTGCCTATATCAATCAATAACACTTTATCATCTGATAGAAATTTGAATACAAGGCGTTGTTCATAAGTAATGCTAAGTGCCCAATATTCTTTTAAATTCCCACTTAAAAGATGTGTTTTTAAAGACTGATGAAATGGAGTATCAACAAATAAACTGAGTTTATTTTCAAACTTTTCGATCAATTCTGGATGTTTCTTTTTCCACTTTCTCGAAATTTTAATAAATTTTTCATCCCAGATAAGTTTAATCATTATTAATGGCTCTCATTAAGTCACTGACATTGCCAGAAACGCATTTGCCATTCTCATAATTCTTTTCTGCCTCCCTTGTTCGATGATAAATTTGTGTTCGTTTTAATTCATTAATTCTTTTATTGAGCGTGTTGGCAATAAATAATTGCTCATCTGGTAGAAGAGAGGAGATATTTTGTAAAATATTGTTGACAGTACCTATTGATTGCATGATTTTTCCTTCTCATCAAAATTCGAGGCTTCAGTTTTTCTTCAAAAAACCGAAACCTCGAAGGTTGTCAAAAATAAAAAAGCCATTTATATTATACTCATTTTAATCTCAATTAATAAGTACCTTCAAGGAAAACGTTATGCGAAAAATTGGTTTATTAGGCGGCACAGGATTTGTTGGAAAACCGCTGATTAATCGTTTAATTAAAATGGGCTGGCAAATACGAATATTGACGCAACGACGTGAAAAACATCGTGAATTGCGCCTATTACCTCAAATCGAATTAGTCTCAACTAATATTCATGATCAAGAAGAATTGAATAAGCAATTAGCGGATTGTGAAGTGGTGATTAATCTGATTGGCATTCTTAATGAAGCGGGAAATGATGGCTCAGGCTTTCGTAAAGTCCATGTTGAATTGCCTGAAAAACTGATTATCGCCTGTCACAAGAATAACATCAAGCGGTTATTACATATCAGTGCCATGAATGCTGATGCTGAACAGGGGAAAAGTCACTATTTGCGTACCAAAGGGGAGGCAGAGGATTTACTCCATGCCGCACAGGATTTACAAGTGACGACTTTTAAACCTTCACTGATTTTTGGTGAGGGCGCACCCTTTTTTAATCGTTTTGCCGCATTGTTGCGTGTACCAACACCCATATTTATGTTGCCTTTAGCAGAAACCAAATTCGCCCCTGTATGGGTTAATGATGTTGGAGAAGCGATGGTGAAAACCTTGGATAATCCTGAATCTTATGGACAACGTTACAGTTTATGTGGTCCTAAAACATACACGCGACAAGAATTAGTCGCCTATATTGCCAAGCTGATCAGGGTAAAACGCCAAATTTTGCCATTAAAAGAAAAACACTCTCATTGGATTGCGCGTTTCATGGACAAATTGGGACCAACCAAACCCTTTTCTTTGGATAACTTCCACTCTTCACAGGTAGAAAGTGTTTGTGGTGAAAACCATCTGCTACAGTTGGGCATTACGCCGCGTGCAATAGAAACCATCATGCCCAAATATTTCTCCAACACCTCTACTCCTAGAGAGTTGTATTCAACATTTCGGCAGTTGGCAAGCCGTTAATTGTTAATTGTTAATTGTTAATTGATTTTGAGCAATTAAAATTGGACGTTTTTTGGAGTACAACGCTTCAGCTTTGGGCGTTTTTTGAGTCCAACGCTTCAGCTTTGGAAAAGGTAACGACTCAGGGCAACCATAAAGGATTGCCCCTACAATATTCTTATTAATACAGACTAAAATATTCATCGGGCAAATCCCTTGTGGTTGCCCTGATTATGTCGTAGGGGCAACCACAAGGGATTGCCCTGAGTCGTTACTGGAAAAGTGATATTAACTCGCCAAAGCTGAATCTTTGGACTCCAAAATTAAACTTTTTTCTTGACATAAAGCGATATTTTTTTTAAAATACTCGTTTTTCAAAATCTATTTTATCCGAGTTTTAAGGAGATTATTATTTATGAAGACTGGAAAAACAGCCCTAAGTTTGATCATGGGCGCATCTTTCTTATTAGGTGGAACGACTGCCGTTATCGCCGCAGACGGTGCTGCTATAGCTGAAAAATGCGAACGTTGCCATGGTAAAAACGGCAATAGCGAGAAAGATCAGGTGCCTAACATTGCTGGCTTATCCTCTGCCTACTTTATTGGCACAATGGAGGATTACCAAAAGGGCGACAGACCAGGCAAGGAATTTGAGACTGAAGGGCATGACAAAATTGATATGAATGCCATCGCCAAGAAATTCAACAAAGAAGAACTGGATGCTTTAGGCGAATTTTTCGCTAAACAAACATTTCAAGCACACGAGCAGAAGACTGATCCCGAGCTTGTTAAAAAGGGCAAAAAGCTCTACAAAAAACTCAAGTGTAAGAAATGTCACACAGAGAATGGCAGTGAAGCGGAAGACGATGCCGGTATCCTAGCAGGACAGTGGATGCCCTACCTTCAATCCCAGTTTGATCAGTTCAAAAACGATAAGCGAACACAGCCTAAGAAGATGAAGAAGCGGTTTGATAAACTGACCGATGAAGACGTTCCTGCCCTCATCCATTTCTTTGCCAGCCAAAAGTAGTTTTTTTTCTCCTCTCTACTGCAATAATAACCCCGTTTTTTAAACGGGGTTTTTTTCGCCTTTCACTTGATTTTCAGAATCAGACCTGACAGGTCTAAAAGATTTATCAACCCTACCACAAACTTCCCATTATTGATCCGACAACCAAAAGGAGGAAAATATGCGCTATAAAAATTGGCTAACAATCGCTGGGCTGATATTCTACACGACAACTTGGGCAAACGATCAAAATATTCCTATGGTCGTTGGCCCTTGCATTACTTGTCATGGTATAGCTGGTTCTAGTGTCGGACCAGCCATGCCGACGATTGCAGGACGAGAAAAAGAAGGTTTTATCGAAATCATGGAAGCGTATAGAGATAATGAACGTTTCTCAACTGTCATGGGACGGCTTGCTAAAGGCTACACTGATGCAGACTTTAAAATCATGGCAGACTATTTTTGTCAACAAGCCATTGTGCATTACCCCCAAAACGTGGATAGTGCCAAAGTCGAAAAAGGTCGAAAACTGCATAATAAATACTGTGAAACATGCCACGAAGAAGGAGGATGTGAAGACTCAGAAAGCTATAACCTGTTTACTGGACAACGGATGTCTTATCTGCAATACAACCTAGCCGATTTTCTGAACGGTAATCGTGACATGCCAAAAAGGATGGAAAAGTACCTATTGAAAATGATGAAAGAACAGGGCGAAGAAAGCATTGATGATCTTGTTCACTTTTATGGAAGTCAAAAATCAGTTAAATAACAAATACTTGGGGGAAAAATGTCAAAAATAACCCGTAGGCATTTTCTAACGATGGCGACTGGTGCGGCTATTGTGGGTTGTACTCCCATTATCGCACCGTTTGCCCAGAAAAAAGTCGTGATTATCGGCGGCGGTGCGGGCGGTGCCATCGCTGCAAAATATATTCATAAGGCGGATCCAACAATTGAAGTCACATTAATTGAGCAGAATAAACACTATTTTACTTGCTTTATGAGTAATGAAGTGTTCGGTGGTTCACGAACGATTGATTCCATTAAGTTCAATTATGACGGATTGCGTCAACAGGGTATCAACGTACTATATGATCGTGCGATTGGCATCGATCCCATTGCTAAAAAAGTCGAACTGGCTCTGGGAAAAAAGGTAGATTATGACCGTTTGATTGTCTCGCCTGGCATTGATTTCAAGTGGAATACGATAGAAGGCTATAATGAAAGTCTTATTGAAAAAATGCCACATGCTTGGAAAGCCGGTTCACAGACTATCATTTTACGCAAGCAATTGGAAAACATGAAAAATGGGGGTACAGTCATTATTGCTGTGCCGCCCAAACCGTTTCGTTGCCCACCCGCCCCTTATGAACGAGCCAGTCAAATTGCCTACTATTTAAAACATCATAAGCCGAAATCGAAAATAGTGATTTTGGATGCAAATAACAAATTTTCTAAACAAGCCTTGTTCACTAAAGGTTGGGAAAAACTCTATGGATTTGGTACAGATAAAAGTCTTATCGAATGGGTGCCATTAGATGATGAGGGCAAGGTTGTCGGCGTTGATGCGAAAAACATGACCGTTTTCGCAGGTGAATTTGAAAACAAACATAAGGCAGAAGTGATTAATCTCATTCCGCCACAAACAGGCGGTCAAATTGTCATGAATAACGGTTTAACCAATGAAGATGGCTGGTGCCCTATTAATCCGAGAACCTTTGAATCAACATTACAAAAAGACATTCATATCATTGGCGACGCTTGTATTAGCAATATGCCTAAATCCGCTTATTCTGCCAATTCTCAAGCTAAAGTCTGTGCAAAAGCAGTCGTCGCTGCATTACAAGGCAAGGAAATGAGAGAAGAACCTTCTTATGTCACGGTTTGTTATAGTCTTCTCGGAAAAGATTATGGTATATCGGTTGCTGGAGTCTATCGTTTACAGGATGGAAAAATTCAAGCGGTTAAAGCGTCAAAGGGCGTTTCTCCTCTAAATGCTTCTGCTGAATACAGAAAACGGGAATTTGATTATGCCCATAGTTGGTATAATAACCTGACTTTTGATATGTTTAATTAAGTAAAATTGGAGTTCGAGGTTTAAGTTTTTTGAAGAAAAACTTAAACCTCGAAAACGCTTCAGCTTTGGGCGTTTTTTGGACGGATTGACAAAGCTAAAGCATTACAAAGCTAAAGCGTTGTACTCCATTACAAAGCTTTTATTCCAAATAAACAAAACATTTATATGCCCTACATTCCACATACCCCCGATGATATTACTGCCATGCTTGCCACTATCGGTGTCGGCAGTATCGAAGAATTATTTGATGAAATTCCAGCCGCCCTACGTTGTGGCTACTTAGAAAAAATGCCGCCCGCCTTAACTGAAATGGAAATTGGACAGTTAATGCGCCAACGCGCAAATCAAGATAGTGGGGCAATCTGTTTTATCGGCGCAGGTGCTTATGAACATCACATTCCCGCCGCCGTCTGGGAAATCGCTACGCGGGGCGAATTTTACTCCGCCTACACCCCCTATCAAGCTGAAGCCAGTCAAGGTACGCTACAACTGTTATATGAATTTCAAACCATGATGGCAAATTTGACTGGGATGGAAGCCTCAAATGCCTCCTTATATGATGGCGCGTCGGCTTTAGCAGAAGCGGTGTTGATGGCAGTGCGTCTCACAAAATATAAGACAAAAAATATTTTAATGCCGACAACAGTACATCCCATTTATCGGCGCGTTGTACAAAATATCGTTAAAAATCAAGGAATTAAAATTATTGAGATACCTTATGACGCTGAAGAAGGTATTATTGCACCCGATAGTTTAGCCCATTTTGCAAAAAGTGCCGCTTTAGTAATTCCCCAACCTAACTTTTTTGGTCGCTTAGAAGCGGTTGATGAATTGACTGATTGGGCGCATACTCAGGGCATATTAGTCATAGGTGTAGTCAATCCGCTGACGCTTGCCGTGCTATCGCCGCCCGGCGATTGGGGTACAAAAGGGGCAGATATTGTTTGTGGTGAAGGGCAACCTTTGGGCATCCCATTATCTTATGGAGGACCCTATTTTGGTTTGATGTGTTGTAAAAAAGCATACATACGACAAATGCCAGGGCGCATTGTTGGACGCACTGTCGATTTGGATGGAAACACAGGTTATACTTTAACCTTACAAGCGCGTGAACAGCATATTCGCCGTTCCAAAGCAACCTCTAACATTTGTACCAATCAAGGTTTAATGGCAACGGCTGCCACAATTCATACTGCCCTATTGGGTGCAGAAGGCTTAGAACAGGTTGCTTTAACTTGTCATGCGAATACCACTGATTTAGTGGAAAAACTGACTCACATTGCGGGGGTAAATCGCGTGTTCAAGGGGCCTTTTTTTCACGAAGCGTTGCTCCAGTTAGAAAAGCCCATTGATCAGGTTTTACGCAAATTAGCCACGCATCATATCTTTGGTGGATATGATATCACCCCGTTTTATCCGAAATTAGGTCAGTGTTTATTAGTCTGTGCCACAGAAATGCGAACAAAGGCGGATATGGATCGTTATGCTGAAAAGTTACAAGTCGTTTTGGAAAGCCTTGAACTCTAAAATTTCAATTCGAGGTTTAAGTTTTTTGAATTCTCGAATCTTAGGAACGTGCATGAAATAACTTCTACAACGTTTCGAGGTCGAATTCAAACCTGACAGGTTTTTAAAACCTGTCAGGTTTAGTTGAAGACTTTATTTTATGCACATTCCTTAATTCGCGGTGATTAATCTGAAAGTCTATAGGCAAAAAAAAACCCGCTTCAAAAGCGGGTTTTCTTATTTTTGGCTCCTCGGGTTGGACTCGAACCAACGACACCCTAGTTAACAGCCAGGTGCTACTACCAACTGAGCTACCGAGGAATTTTTTATAACAGTTACAACCTACAACAAAATCATTATTGTTTGGAGTTGCCAAACTGATGGTGAGTATCATACACAGATTTTTTTAAAAAATCAACCCCTAAATGAAAAAAAATGAAAAAAATTTTTTTAACTACTCAGCCGTTCGTCTCAATGCCATTAAGTTAAGCCAGAGCGAACACGCAGGATTCGAGTCGAGGCTAAAGTTTTTTCTTTAAAAAAACTTTAGCCTCGAAACGTTTTTCTTCAAAAAACGTTA
>JAGLHR010000594.1 GCA_023143415.1 Thiomargarita sp.
GGTTTCGCTATCGCTCTACCCACCCGACATAAAAAAACGACCACCAAATTTTAATAAGAGACCAATTTCGCATAGAAATCCGATTAAAGTTGAACGGAAAATTAACTTTCTTTCTTTTCAAATATGCCCTTGAGTGAGAAGATGATTTCTCGACGGATGTTTTTTAAGCGGGGTTTTTCTTCTTCTGAAAAGGGTAAGGGGCGACAGGCTTGCATGGTTCGTATTCCGAGACGGGCGGTGAGTACACCGCTGCCGAGTCCTTGTGCTACTTGTGCAGACATCACTGATAGCATGGAGCCACCTAATATTTCAGCAACACTGTCGGCAACCATTTCGCTGACATCAGCATAAATCAAGTTCTGCAAAATACCGCCTATTAAAGCGATTGTCCCCAAAAAACCAGGTTTTCCGCCATATAGCGTGGCAATGTCTTGGATCATACGGGTATTACGCCATAGCGTGAGTATGGTATCTAATAGGGCAATTTGGCTGATCATCACCATTAGCGCGGTTTCTTTAGAACGTTGGCTGACAATATGATAGGCTTGTTGATCAATTTCTTTCAGAACGAAGTTGGAAAACAGGCGACAGACTTCACGATCTTGATGCGTGTCATTGAGGGCGACGTAAAAATCTTCAAGACGTTCTTTGACATCGGGGCGGTAGGCATAGAAGTTGACTATTTTTTTGAGATAGGGATCGGCGTTGCCATAGCTATCTGCTTCCATTAGTTCTCTGGCTTCTTTTTGGAGTGCAGAGACGGTGCGTAAGGTTTGTATCTTTTTATAGGCTTGCCGAATGAGTATTAAGGCAGCACCGCTGATAGTGAGTATCAAAGTTAAAAATAACGTGCCTAGAAAAAGACTGTGGGCATATTGTTGTGCGATAAAATAATAGGTGTCCACCAGCAACATTAAGACTAATAATGTCCCTAATGCACCTACTAGCCATAGCCAGGGCGAATGTTGTGATTGCGGTGATTGCGGAAGCGTTATCGGTTGCACCACCGGTTCATATTCCAGTTCAGTGTTTTCTGGCAATATGACAGGCGGCGTATAGTCTAAGGTGATTGCCTTTTCTTCTTCAGCAATGGTTTCCACATTGTCTAGTTCAAAAAAGAGGGGGGGATTCCAAGTATCTGTATTCATTAAAATTTATCTCCAAGCAAAAATTCAAGTGCATGATCAAGGCGAATATGAGGTAATCCACTGCCATGCACATTAGCTAAACGGGGCGGTTTGAATGCCATAAAATGAAAACGTCCTTCTACCCATTCTTCAGGCATTGGTACTTCTATAGGAACTTCTCCCGGAAATAAGGCGATTGGTTTGTCTCCTTCAATAGGCATGCCCTTAATACACGACATTTTTTTGCCCTGAAACGTGGTGTGGGCAGCTTGTGTGCATTTGACTGCCGCCAATGCTAAAGTCTCAGAAGACACGCCTTCAAAAGTCGCGTTATTTTGAGAAGTGGCTAACATATTTTGGAGAAAGCTTTCCAAATGGGATAATTGATCTGGTGTAACATGATCAGCCTTAGTTGCGGCAAATAGCATTTTATCAATTTTTAAACCAAAGAATTTGTTGATTAAGCCCGATTTGCCATAGTGAAAACTTTTTAATACCATGTTAATTGCGTCACGCATGTCAACAAAACTGGCGTAACCCGTATTAAATGTTCTTAGCACATCTGCCAATATGATTTGACGATCAAAGCTGGAAAAATGCGCTTTATAAAATTTTTTGACGACATGTTCTTTATAGGATTCATAGCGTCTTTTCATTTCTGCGTAGAGGCTATTATCATTATAATCAATGTCTTGAGGTATTTTGAGCAAGGGGCAAAATTCCAGTAAGGGCGCTCCTTTTAAATCTTCCCCTGGCATGGTAAAACGCCCTGGTTGTAAAAGGCTTAAATTATATTGCGGTTCTTTACAGCGATACAAGAAATCAGTATAGAGTTGACTAACTTGGCGCAGGGTGCTATCCTCCGCTTCACTTGTGAGATCAAGCGTTTCAAGAAAAGTTCGCCATTCTTGAGATAAAGTGGCACGGGGTTCCATCTCACATAAGCGGGCAATTTGTTCAGACCATTCTTCATAACTGAGTTCTAACAACGGTAAATCCAATAACCACTCTCCCGGATAATCAACGATATCAACATATAATGTCTTAATAGGAGACATGCGTTTCAATAAGGGGTTATTGGAGAGATAGCGAATAGCGAGCCTGACTTCACTTATGCCGTTGGTGGGTTCAGGCCAAGTGGGGGGATCGCCGCAGAGTTGTTCAATGGCACGATCATAACGAAATGTGGGAATGTGCATATCGGGTTGTGGCAGAATCTTAGTGCCACGCAGTCTATCAGTACTCACTATTTTAAAAAAAGGCAAACGTCTATCTTCTAGCCCGTGCAATAGTTGATGTACCAGCGAGGTAATAAAAACCGTTTTACCACTTCGACTTAGCCCTGTTACAGCCAATTTAACTTGTTTGTCAAGGGAACGATTAAATTTTTCATTGAATTTCATTTCTAATTATGAATTATGAATTATGAATTATGAATTATGGTAACTACTCAGCCTTGAAATAAATTTCAAGGCTGACAGCTAAAGCAGGCTAAAGCCTCCTAAACTATTTAATTAGTCTGCTTTAGCCGACTTTAGCTTTTAGCCTTGAAATTGATTTCAAGGCTAACCGCTGAGTAGTTACGAATTATGAGCCTTTTGCAAAACTCGCTTTTTCGGGTTGAAATTTAGAAATCCGATTTTTTTCAAAAATCGGATTTCTTAAATCTCGTTTTGAGCTTAGAAATCCGTTTCATCAAGAGGGCAATTTAATGACATTTTATCACTGGGAAGGGGAAAATTTAATCTTGTCTGTACATGTACTGCCCCGTTCAAGCCATGCTGGCATCGTTGGGGTACAGGGAGATAAATTGAAGGTAAAGATTACAGCAGCCCCCGTTGATGGAAAAGCGAATGCTGATTTATGCAAATTATTTTCTAAAGTCTTTGGTGTCGCTAAATCACGGATTATTATACGAAGTGGTGAATCTAGCCGCAATAAATCTCTTTGTATTCAATCACCAAAAAAATTACCTGATATTATTACACCACCGTAGTGCTGTAAAATACTTTTTTGATTTATTTTATTATATAATTGTTAATTGGCAATTATCATTAATTTCTAACAATAGGAGCGTTTTTCAATGCGTTTAATTTTACTAGGTGGTCCAGGTGCTGGAAAAGGCACTCAAGCCAATTATATCAAAGAAAAATATGGGATTCCACAAATCTCGACGGGTGACATGTTACGCGCCGCTGTGAAGGCTAAAACGTCGCTCGGTTTAGCCGCAAAAAAAATCATGGATGAAGGGGGGCTTGTATCGGATGACATCATTATTGGTTTGGTCAAGGATCGCATTAAGGAACCTGATTGTACCAATGGCTTTCTATTTGATGGTTTTCCACGTACCATCCCACAAGCAGATGCGATGAAAGAGGCGGGGGTTAATATTGATTATGTGGTGGAAATTGCTGTTGATGATGAGGAAATCATCAAACGCATGAGTGGACGGCGGGCGCATTTAGCCTCTGGGCGCACTTACCATGTTTTATATAATCCGCCTAAAGTCGATGGTAAGGATGATGTGACAGGTGAGGATTTGGTTCAGCGCGATGATGATCAAGAAGAAACGGTCAAAAAACGCCTCAAAGTCTATCACGATCAAACTGAGCCGTTGGTTGCGTATTATGGGAAGTGGGCAGACGGTGGTGAAGCCAATGCACCTAAATATGTGCGTATAAACGGTATTGGTCAAGTAGAGGAAATTCGGGATGCCGTTTTTAAGGCATTGAATTAATTAGAGATTTGGCCCCTCTCCCATTGGAAGGGAGAGGGGATATTTTGGTGTAGTCAGTATTTAAAGTAACGCTTTAACGTTAATTAAATACCTGTACAACATGAAAAGGTATGTTAGCCTTTTTCGCCTTTTTCGCCTTTTTCGCCTTCTTCAGCTTTTTCTTCGCCTTCTTTTTTGCCTTCTTCATCAGAAGCAGCTTCTTTTTCAACTTCAGCAACAATCAAAGCACCAAGACTGGCCCCTTTATCAGCGGCTTCATCTTTCTTCTTCTCGCCTTCTTTAGCTGGAGCAGCTTCAGGAGCGGCTTCAGTAGCTGGAGCAGCTTCAGTAGCAGCTTCTTCAGCGCTTGCAACAATCAAAGCACCAAGACTGGCCCCTTTATCAGCGGCTTCATCTTTCTTCTCGCCTTCTTTAGCTGGAGCAGCTTCTTTCTCACCTTCAG
>JAGLHR010000595.1 GCA_023143415.1 Thiomargarita sp.
TAAAGGTTTGGACTCCTTTTCCAAAGCTGAAGCGTTGTACTCCTATTTCCAAAGCTGAAGTGTTGTACTCCTATTTCCAAAGCTGAAGCGTTGTACTCCTATTTCCAAAGCTGAAGATTTAGGCGTTTTTTGGAGTTCAACGCTTTAGCTTTGGGCGTTTTTTGGAGTTCAACGCTTTAGCTTTGGGCGTTTTTTGGAATCAAAACACTCATCTTAAATTTGTAATCATTTGATTTTTAAATAGTTTTTGAACATTAATTCGCATACCGATTTCCATGATTAAATTCTCTTCACAGCAAGTTCAAAAATTAGATGAACCAGAATTATCTTATATACCATTAAAATACACTTTAATGGGCTCTTTTTTATTTCTCATTATTCCGATACTGATTGCCCTGTCAGTATTTGATTACCTCAACGCTAAAAGTGATTTGGAACAGGCGCATAAGATGTTGCAACAGCAAACGGAAAATAATGTCATCAATGCCATTAAATTGGTTAACGCGGGATATAACGTACTGGAAAAATTTCTTGATGATGAGATGAAAAAGGCATTTGTGGCTTTTATTGCCGCTTATCATTTAGCAGGTAGAGAACCTTCAAAAATGAATCTTTCTAAACTTAAAGAACAATTGGGGGGTAAAATGGATTTGTATGTGATTAATACCGAGGGCATTGTTGAATATACCACTTATACTAAAGATTTGGGGTTTGATTTCAAACAATGGCCTGATACTTTTTCAGTTTTGATGAAAAGTCGCGAAAAAAATGAGTTTGCTAAAGGGGGATTTGCAACAGAAGCGCGTACTGGTATTGTCAAAAAATTTGCTTATATGCCCACACCTGATAAGAAATATATGCTGGAATTAAGTCTCATCTCCGATGAGTTTTCCGAATTAACGGGGGATTTAGATATTGAAAAAATTACGACTCGCCTTAAAACGCTTAATCCTGCTTTAAACCAAGTGAGAATTTTTAGTCGTCATGGACATTCATTAGGTGATCATGATTATAAGCCTAATGCGACAACTTTAGAATTTATTAAAACAGTCTATGAGACTAAAATGACTCAAACGACAAAAAATAAAGTGAGAAAACGTTACACGCGCTATATTTTTGTCAATTTAAAAAATGAAGAAACTCATATTAGCTCTGATCCCAGCAAAGTCATTGAATTGACTTATAATACAAGATTGATAGATGAAAGTTTGCAAAGAACAGCTTCCTTTCATATTTTGTTAAGCATTATTGCTATTGTATTAAGTATAATCTTTACCTTTATTATTTCAGATTGGATTACAAAGCCTATTCAAAGTATTGTCAATAATGTCAATATCATTGCTACAGGTAAACTTGATCATCATATTGATGGAGATATTCACAACGAATTAAAATTGCTTAAACAAAGTATTACTAAGATGGTTAATAGTATGTTGGGCTCTATTAAAAAAATTGAGCAACAAAATAATGAGTTAACTAAACTTGATAAGCTCAAAGATGATTTTTTGTCGAATACTTCCCATGAATTGCGTACTCCTCTCAACGGTATTATTGGTATTGCTGAATCAATGATTGAGGGAGCAGCAGGTGTTTTGCCACAAAAAGCGATCAAAAATCTCTCTATGATTGTACTGAGTGGCAGTCGTTTATCCAATTTGGTGAACGATATTTTGGATTTGTCCAGGCTCAAATATAAAAATATCGTTTTACAAATGAAGCCGATAGAAATCAAAGTGCTTACTGATGTGGTGATGACGCTTTCTCAACCACTCATCGCTTCTAAGAAGATTAAATTAATTAGCCATGTTCAATATGTTCCCCCGGTTGATGCAGATGAAAATCGTGTTCAGCAAATTCTACATAACTTGATAGGCAATGCGATTAAGTTCACTCATGCAGGTACGGTGGAAATTTCAGCGAAAATCAGTGAAGAATATAAAGATAAGTTATTGATTAGTGTTAGCGATACAGGTATTGGCATTGATCCTAATAAAACGGAAACGGTGTTTACCTCCTTTGAACAAATGGATAGCTCTATTTCAAGAGAATATGGGGGAACGGGTTTAGGCTTATCAATTACCAAGCAACTCGTTGAATTACATGGTGGTGAAATCTTTATTCAATCAACGTTGGGGAAAGGAACAACAGTTAGCTTTACCTTGCCACTCTCCAAAATGCCAAATGCTCTTATTTCCCATGATATGGAGGCGATGCTAAATCACGCTCATTATTTACAACCGCTTGAAATGAGTCTAAAAAATGAAATGGAAATCAAAAAGGAAAGTGAGCATAGCCCTGATGTGAGCATCGAAATGGGTAAATCGTTTCGTGTCTTGATTGTTGATGATGATCAGATTAATTTACAAGTGCTAGAAAATCAATTAAGTTTGGAAAATTATGCGATTACCCGTGCTCATGATGGTTATGAAGCACTTGATGCTATCAAGACGGGCATACCTTATGCTATCATTTTGCTGGATATTATGATGCCTAAAATTTCAGGGTTTGAGGTGTGCAAGATTATTCGTCAAACCTTTCCTGCTAACCTATTGCCCATCATTATGTTGACGGCTAAAAATCAAGTCTCGGATTTAGTGGAAGGTTTAGAAGCGGGAGCAAATGATTATCTCACGAAACCTTTTTCTAAAGGTGAACTCATTGCCCGTATTAAAATGCACATTCAACTGTCGCGTATTAATATGGCTTTAAGTCAATTTGTGCCGTTGGAATTTTTGCAGTTATTAGAAAAAGATAGCATTATTGATGTGAGACTTGGCGACTGTATGCAAAAACAGATGGCGGTTTTGTTTGCTGATATTCGCTCATTTACAACTTTGTCAGAAAGTATGACACCGAAAGAAAATTTTGAGTTTATTAATGCTTATCTTGGGCAGGTTAGTCCAGTGATTCGTAAATATAATGGTTTTATTGATAAATATATTGGTGATGCGATTATGGCATTGTTTCCAAAAACGGTTGATGATGCGGTACGTGCTTCAGTAGAAATGCACAAGCAATTGGGCATTTTTAATCAAAACAGAGTAAAAAATAATTTGCAGCCAATAAAGGTGGGGATTGGTTTGCATAAAGGCACTCTCATGCTGGGTACGATAGGCGAAAAAAAACGCATGGAAGGTACTGTCATTTCCGACGCGGTTAATTTAGCTTCACGTTTGGAGGGATTGACAAAAATATATGGTACTTCTATTCTTATCAGTGATGATATTTTGAATGCGTTAGAAGAACCGGAACAATATCATTATCGTTTTTTGGGTAAAGTCCGCGTGAAAGGTAAAAACGCATCCGTGCGTGTATTTGAAGTTCTTGATTCAGAACCAGATGAGGTGAGAAAAAAGAAAATCGCCCTGAAATCAAAATTTAATCAGGCGATTGAGATTTATTACAAGAAAAAATTCAAATCGGCATTAAAACAATTTCAGTCGATTTTGATGGATTTGCCAGAAGACAGTGTGTCTTTTTTTTATTCTGAGCGTTGTGAGTATTATCTTGAAGAAGGTGTACCCGATAATTGGGATGGCGTAGAAGTGCTTACTCAAAAATAATTTGGTCGATGTTCAAAAAGTCATCTCCGAAAAAACCTGACAGGTTTACACCATATCGATACTTAAAAAAAACCTGTCAGGTTTACAGCATATAGTTCAATACTTATCACCCGATAAAGGAAAACATTTTTGAAAAATAACATTAAACAATACTTTCATCCATTTTTGAGAGATGAAATCATTTTAGGGTTGATATTGCTGCTAAGTCAGCCTTTATTCGCGGAAGCACCTGAAAAAGTGTCTTCAGTCGCCACTGCTGATAACGATTCAGCAAGTCAACTTCTTCCCGATTTGCCTGTTGTTCAGGATAGGCTTTCTATGCTGGCTCAGATTAAAGTCAAGCAATTTAAGTTTGAGGGTAACAGCATTTTTTCTGACGAAGAATTGTCCCAAATAACGGATACTTATGAAAAAGAAATGACTGCTGAAGAATTACAAGAAGTCAAAAACAAAATTACCCAATTCTATCTTGAAGCGGGATACATGAATTCTGGGGCTATTCTTCCAGATCAAAAGGTGGCGGATGGCATCATCACCATAAAAATCATTGAGGGAAAACTTTCCCGTATTGATGTTACCGGTAATGAAAGCCTATACGATTCCTATATTCAAGAACGTTTAAAAGGCAAGAAAGGGGCAATACTTAATATTAATGAGTTGCAAGAACGCCTACAAATGTTACAACAAAACTCCTTGTTTAAAACCTTCCAGGCAGAACTTGGCCCCGGCGTTAAATTGGGTGAAAGTTTCTTGAAAATAGAAGTTAATGAGGCTCGTCCTTATCAATTTCAATTCCTTTTCAATAACCATCGTTCCCCTAGTGTGGGAGCCTACCGGGGTGAAATAAGATTTTGGCATCATAACGTCACTGGTTCTTTTATGGATAAAGGTTTGGGAGATACTTTATATCTTCGTTATGGTATGACAGAAGGGTTAAATGATGTCACGCTGATATATGATTTCCCCCTGAATAATCATGGCACAACGTTATCTTTTAACCTTGAACGCAGCGATTCTGAAGTTGTTGAAAAGCCCTTTAGTCAACTCAATATTGAAAGTGAAGTGGATACTTATGCAATTACCCTACGGCATCCCTTGATTAAAAGACTTAGAACCACATTTGATTTGGCTTTAAGGTTGGAAAAACGCATCAGTCATACCTATTTGTTAGCTCAACATTTTTCTTTTTCTCCTGGCGTGGAAGAAGGTAAAAGTAACCTTTCCGTGATACGTTTTTCACAAGATTTTGTTAAGCGTAGCGCAACTGATGTGTTAGCTGCCCGCTCCAGTTTTAACTTTGGACTAGATGCAAAAAATTCTACGATTAACGATGATGGTTCACCGGATAGTCAATTTTTCACATGGCTTGGACAATTTCAGTATGTTAGGCAATTAGATTTTTTAGGTTCCTCCTTTCTGGAGGAGAGTAGAGTTATTTTTCGTACCGACTTTCAATGGGCGAGAGAAGAATTATTGCCTTTGGAAAAATTATCTATCGGTGGTGCAATGACAGTGCGAGGCTATCGTGAGAATCAGTTGACTCACGACAATGGTTTGCTTTCTTCTTTGGAATTGCGTATTCCTCTGCCCTTTAAATGGGAAATACCAGGGTTAACCAAAAACTCTGAAGATAATCCGTTGGAATTATCACTTTTTGCAGATTATGGTCGCGCTTGGGATACTCATATTGAGACTTCTGAGCCAAAAGATATTTATAGTATTGGTTTGGGATTGAGTTGGAGTCCAAATAAGAATATAAATACTCAAGTTTATTGGGGTTACGCATTGCGTGAGATACCTGTTCAAAATGAGAAAAATTTACAAGATGATGGTGTACATTTTGAGATGAGCGTGCTGTTTTAGTTGTTCTGGAGTCCAAATCTTCAGCTTTGGGAACTTAATACCAAAGTGGTCATTCTGGAATCCATTTTTCCAAAGTTTTAGCTTTGGACTCCAAAAAATTCGACGATTATTTAACAAATTGTTGATTTAATTATTGATGTTACGCAGGGTGTTTCTAAATTCCACCGATTTCATCGGTGG
>JAGLHR010000596.1 GCA_023143415.1 Thiomargarita sp.
TTTCGGCGATGTGGTGGGTTTCGCTCTCGCTCTACCAACTCTACAAAAACTTCAGTTATTTCAATTGCTTAGATACTTATGTATAACGATGAGCGCCGGCGCGTGGGAACGAGAAAAATTCTGTGCGAAATATGAGGAAGATTTATAATGAATCTGACAATTCCAGATGAAATTTTACAGGCGGCACAATTGTCAGTCGTTGACATTAAACGAGAATTAGCTTTGCTATTTCTGCAAAAAAAAGCACTAAATGTCGAACAAGCTAGTCAATTAGCCGATATACACCCAATCAAGTTTGAGCAATTATTGGTGCAGCGTCAAATTTCAGCCCCGTTAAAATTCAACAAATTAAGCAAATTGCAAGAACGAGATTGTATTATTGGTGATCCCGAAGATTTGGTACATTTTGATTGGGCTAAAGAATGGAACAATTGATTTATTTAGATACACACGCTGCCGTATGGTTATATACGGATAAAATTGAGAAATTTCCGGCTGAAACGCTTAATTTGATTGAAAATCATTCAATACGTCTTTCACCAATGGTTTTACTTGAATTAGGGTATTTACATGAAATTGGGCGTTTGCAAGATTCAGCTAAAATGGTTATTAGTTCCCTTAAAGAAACACTTGATTTGAGTATCTGTGATTTAGATTATCTCAAAGTGATTAATGTTGCTCTTGAATTGACATGGACTCGCGATCCTTTTGATCGCATTATTGTCGCACAATCCACAGTCAATCAATCAACATTAGTCACAAAAGATACACTGATTCGTAACCATTATCCGCAAGCTTTTTGGCAATAATTTACCCACAGAGGACTTAATAAAATGGCATGGTGCTGTATCCGGGATTTTACTCGCCCAGAAGTACGCGCTCTCCTACACCAGCATGTCAACTCTACGCTGTCAATGACAAAGGACTCAACGACTCGCAGTTCTTCACTGTGAATCTTAATGATTTCACAATCAGCAAATTAGGAACCCTGTACAAGGGACACGATTCGGAAGCAGCGGCTTTAAGGAATCGGCGAAACGGAGGCATTAGAAATCATGTCAAATGGCTTATTGCTGATAGGTACTCATAATGTGCCCTTTGGTTTACACGCCTTTGATGTCGAAACCTGTCAAGTCATTGAAGCTGATGAAACGTTGAGTCATCAGTATAATGATGTAGAAGGTATCGCTATGCCAGTTACGGCTTGTGGAAAATAAACGAGTTT
>JAGLHR010000597.1 GCA_023143415.1 Thiomargarita sp.
AGTCCAAACCTTCAGATTTGGAAGTTTTTGATTTTAAACGACATAATCCAAACCAGAAGGATTCGAGGTTTGAGTTTGTTTTTCAAAAAAACTCAAGTCGAGGCTAACGTTTTTTCTTTAAAAAAACGTTAGCCTCGACTCGAAAACTTAATGGCATTGACGCTGGCGCGTGAGAACCAGAAAATGAAGACGTTTGGAACGAGTAAAACGAGGAAATACCTGACAGGTATAACAAACTTATTCCGAGCGAAACGAGATCAATTTATTTCAAGGCGGTTTCGTTACCAACTCCACCAGCAAAACAGTTATCTTTAAAATACTTTTTATACAAACCTATAGCAATATCACCAGTACAATGTGTAGGTAGCACTTTTTGAACACCTAAACTTTGGAGACTTTTAATAGATTCTAAAATGGCATTTTCATCTTTATACATCAAATGAAATCCACCAATAGCCCATTTGATATCTTTATTTATAATCTTTTTAGCGACTTTGATAATATTTTGGATACCATAATGCCCACAACCTGTAATCACTTTAGGAAAATCATCATCTATTATTAAAGATTGTTCAGGCATCTCTTCACCTAATACGCCAGTGCTATAAAGATTGTCAAAAAGTTTTTGTGGCTTTGTACCACAAACAATAACCTTTTTGGTTAACGTTTTTAAATCATTAATAAGATGTTTGGATAGTGATGATGGCACAAATAGAGTAATCTCTTTGTTTAATTCTAAAATCGAATCAATACCACCTATATGATCCCAATGGGAATGTGTGATAAATAGATATTTTATCTCTTTTATCTCGACACCCTTATGCTTCATATTTTGTAGCAATACTCTTCCATTGCTACCTGTATCAAAAAGTAAATTGTACTTTTGAATATATACACTAAATCCCCAAAGTGATTTACATTCTGAATTATAATTATAATTGTCAAATAAAATTTTCATCCGATTAAAAAAAACGGGTTAGTAAAGTAGGTAGGAACGAAGCGAAAACCTACCCTTGCTAAGTCAAACGACTTAGGGCTTGATGTTGATTTAAACGAAAAAAGGTCTAACTATACTGCACGCGGGCATAACTTAAACTTTTAAGTAGGGTGGGCAATGTCTTTTTATTGCCCACCTTCCTCATTATAAAGGTTCAGTTTGTTCCCGCGCTAAGTATAAGTAGATACGCAAAAGCCTCGCGTCGAGGAAATCCTTGATTTCTCATTTTTTCGTACTCAGGGCAACCACAAGGGATTGCCCCTACTCAGGGCAACCACAAGGGATTGCCCCTACTCAGGGCAACCACAAGGGATTGCCCCTACGAAGGGCAACCACAAGGGATTGCCCCTACATCAGTAGTAGTCATGTAGGGTGGGCAAAGTCTTTGCCCACCTCATTAAAAAAGTGCACCACAAAAACCTTGCCCACCCTACTTAGTTTAGCTGAGTAGTTACGAATTTTTTAAAAAACGGCGAAATCGAATATCAAATCATTTAAAAAAAATGAACGAAAAAACACTTCTTGATACAATTGCGTGTGGTGAAAGTAGCCGCATCCAATTTAAGGCGGATTTCAAAAACGCTAACCAGTTAGCTGCTGAAATGGTAGCCTTTTCTAATTCAGGTGGGGGGCAAATTCTTGTCGGCGTGAATGACGATGGCTCAATTTCTGGCTTATTGACACCGGATATTGGACGTTTAAATCAGTTGATATCTAACGTCGCCTCCCAGTCTGTACATCCACCTATTAACCCAAATACTAAAAATATTCGCTTTCAGCAAGGATTGGTTATCATCATTGAGGTTTCCGCAGGTATTAGTCAACCCTATATGGATAATCAAGGCGCAATTTGGGTTAAAAGTGGTGCTGATAAACGCAAAGTCACCGCTAGAGAAGAAATGCAACGCTTGTTTCAATCTGAAGGGCTGATCTATGCTGATGAAGTTCCGGTGCCTCATAGTTCAATAGCAGATATTGAGCGATCTCTGTTTCGGCATTATTACGAAAACCGCTACGAGGAAACCCTAGAAGAATATGGACTGCCGTTACCCCGTTTGCTGGAAAACTTAAATTTGTTTCGTCATGGGCAACTTACACTCACTGGCTTGTTATTGTTTGGGAAAGCACCACAAATCCTCAAACCCGCCTTTATGGTCAAAGCCGTCGTGTGGCCAGGCAATGATATTGATATTGAACATTATATTGATAGTCAAGATATTACCGGAGTACTTTCTGCCGTTTTTGAACAAACATTGAGTTTTATTAGCCGAAACTTGCATCGAGTTCAGCAAGGGCAAAATGTTAATTCATTGGGGAAACTTGAAATTCCCAAAATCGTCATTGAAGAAATAATCGTTAATGCGCTGTTACACCGTGATTATTTTATTTCTGCACCTATCAAGGTGTTTATGTTTGATAATCGTATTGAGATTATTAGTCCTGGACGTTTGCCCAATAATTTAACGATAGAAAACATTCGACATGGCATTTCCAATATGCGTAATCCGGTATTGGCTTCTCATGCGATTCATTTATTGCCTTACCGAGGGCTGGGTACGGGTATTCGTCGAGCGATTAAAGCATGGCAAGATATTGATTTTATTGAAGATAAGAATGGAAATCAATTTAAAGCGATTATTAGCCGACAATAGTAATAGGGTGGGCAATGTCTTTTTATTGCCCACCATCATCATTTTTAGGGGATAAACCCATGAAACAGTTCACATTAATTATTTTTTCCTGACGGGCATCAACGTCGCGTATGCCCAAACCACGCTACCTTTTCCCACTACCGAAGCGGAAATCGTTCAAGCACTCACACCAAAACCCGATTCTCAGCAACGTCAACGAAAAGGATTTGGTGCAGATAGTAAAGGCTTTGCAGGCATTCGATATGATAATCCCAAAGTGGGTTTCGAGGTTTAAGTTTTTCTTCAAAAAATTTAAACCTCGAATTGATTTTGTTTGATTTTGATTCAGCGGTGATCAAATCTGAATCTTATCCTACGTGAATTTGCCAACGCTTTGCAAAGCGGATTATCTGATGCACAAATTGTCATCGTTGGACATACTGATGATAGTGGCACAGAAGCGTATAATTTGAACTTATCAGAACAACGAGCGCGATCAGTGAAAGCGTTTCTTGTTTCTGCTTCTGACATTGCAGAAAATCGTTTAACTATCAAAGCGTTTGGTGAAAGTCAACCGATTGAAACCAATGTGACGGAATCAGGGCGAATGAAAAACAGTCGCGTTGAGTTTATACGAAACGAGAATTAAGAGCAACGAAGTTAAGCCAGGGCGAACACGCAGGTTCGCCCCTACAGCCTGCCCTTAACTTACCTGTGCGTCTGCCCTTAACTTAATGGTATTGATTCCTACGCTGGAGCGGTGGGAACGAGGACAATGAAGTCAAATTCAAAGAGGTACGGTATGAAGTCTCCTTTAATTTTAAAACACTTGACAAACCATGATTTACCGACTGACTGGACAAAACAATTGCCATTGGGGCATCAATTTTCGGTTATCATTATGATAGAAAAAACGGTGCAGTTAAAGACTCAAGCAATATCAACAGATACGCCTTTATTTGGTATTTGGCGTGACTATGATGATGCACAAGATGTGGGGACTTATGTTCGTCATCTAAGGAGAAACCGTTTTGAAACTTGTTGATACTGATGTCATTATTTGGTACGTGGCAATGAAAAAGTAAAGTAGGGTGGGTAGGAGCGAAGCGTAAACCCACCATTTTCCAACGGTATAGTGGGTTTACGCTTCGCTCCACCCTACAACTACTATCGGAATGGTGGGTTTACGCTTCGCTCCTACCCACCCTACAACTACTGATTGCCGCAACCGCTTTGCATTATCAATTACCTCTTTTGACGGGCAATGATAAACATTATCGGATAATAGCCAACTTAAATTTGGAAAAATTTATCGTTGAAAGTGACGAAAAAGAAAATCAGTAGTCAGCGCGTAGGCTTTTTTACGGGAGTGGAAGAGACAAAACAGTCGCGTTGAGTTTATACGAAACGAGAATTAAGAGCCTAAGTGGACTTTTTAGAAACCGAGTTTTTTCAAAAAACTCGGTTTCTTGTTATCATTTACCTTTAATATCCAAATTCAGATTAAAGTCAATAAGGCACAAGGTTCATCATGATGAAAGCAACGCTATTATTACGACGTAAGGTAATATATAAGGATGGTCGTATTTTGGAAATGGTTGTTTGGAAATTGCCTACAGCTAACCAAGAACGTCGAAACACTCATAGAAGATTTTCTAAATGATGTTTCTCGCTACAGAGGAGGAAAAATATGACTCAAAAAATACAAATTGCTTTAGGCACGGCTTCCGAGGCAGCCAAAGAGATTATTGCCGCGTGGCATTGCGCTGAACATGATGAAACTTATACGGGTACGACTGAAAAACGCTATTTTGAAGATTTAGAAACGTTGTCAAGAGCATTATTGAAAACGCTGGAGCAAAGATTGTTGGTTTTGAGGTATTGACTGATCAAGAGGAAAATTTTTATTCGACGCTGGAGCGTCGTGGTATGCATTCTTACGCCAATGCCATTAAGTTAAGCCTGGCGAACACGCAGGTTCGCCCCGACAGCCCCTGAATATGCGGGATTTTGTAGGGGCATACCTGTGTGTCTGCCCTTAACTTAATGGTTAAGTGGACTTTTTAGAAATCCCGTTTTTTGAAAAAACGGGGTTTTTCGTTATCATTCTTTCAGACAATTCATATTCAGGAGAATTATGTTAGCACCTAATGTTCCACATAATATTCATCTGATTGAACAAATGGTTAGCTTGCCGGCTTATGTACAGTCAATTGCTGGCGACTTTAACCAGCAGAAAAATAAAACAATCAATCTCATTATCAAACAGGTTGATGCGATGATAACGATTACATCAATCATGGTTAATCAATCAACTGATTTGCATGAGATATCTTTTGATCTTGAATATGAGGTTAAGTTAAAGGAAGCCTATCTTATGGTTATTGAGTCGTTGACTCATTTCCAAAATGAATTGCGATGCGAAAAAGGTCATTTTCTATTTAAGAAAAAAATCCAAAAACTGATTCGCAAGATTGGCAGACTGAAAAGCAATATTACCTTGTTCCAAAAAAATATCGAACGCTTTTTCACCGCAGATGAGTGGGATATTGAGATGTATAAAGATGCAGAGGCTGGACTTCTTGACAAAATGGCGGAAGCGGCACTGTTGGATTTTAAAAACAAGAAATACGTCGCCTTATGAAACATGATATGAAACATTACGCGCCGAAATGTTTTTGGGTTCACTATAAAAAACTGTCAAAAGAGATAAAAGCTTTGGCAAAGAATAACTATAAGCGTTTAAAAGATAATCCAAACCACCCTTCACTTCAATTTAAAGAAGTCAATAAAAAGAAAAAATATTGGTCAGCACGGGTAGGCGATCATTACAGAGCATTAGCTATGAGAAAAGACGCTGATTATTTATGGTTTTGGATTGGCTCTCACGAAACATATAACAATCTTATTAAGAAAGCGTAGCAAACGTAAGTGGGTAGAGAAACCCACTATCGGAATGGTGGGTTTCCGCTTCGCTCCTACCCACCCTACTCAAATTGGAGTTCAACGCTTCAGCTTTGGGCTTTCTACTTTTTATCGGAATGGTGGGTTTACGCTTCGCTCCTACCCACCCTACAACTACTAATGTTCATAAAAAAAGCCCTAAGTCAAACGACTTAGGGCTTGATGTTGATTTAACCTGACCCGTTTTGAAAACGGGTCAGGTTTATGAGTTTACATAAGGCTTGCGTTTGAATACTTATTCAATCACAAACATTCTCTGCTGTTCACCGTTGGGAAAAACCAGCATCACATCTTCTATGCCATCGCCATTCGCATCTGGAATAGATTTCACTTCCAACGCGCGTTTCGTGGAGTCGCCTTGAGTCACGAGATAATCCACAACGCCACGATAAGTTTTGCCATCCTGTTTGAAGTTAATCAATCCGAATGACTCTATCTTAACAGCTTTAGCTGATGAGTACAATACCTCTGGCTGTGCGACGCTGGGAGAAATGATTTGCTGGCGCAAACCCCCTTCTTCATCGCTAAACACCAAATCGGTCAGGAATTGCCCACTCACTAAGGGTGATTGACCAAACCTCAGACCGATTTCCGCTTCAGACTCCAGTTCGACAGATACCCAATCAGGGCGTGCGCTGAACCATTCTCCCTCTGTGCCAGAAATATGCAAGTTGCCATTGGTTTGCACCGTGAACTCTGTCAAACCGAATTGACTCAGGGCAGATAGTAACACGCTTGGCTCTTGTAATGCAGGATGTGTCAGCACTTCTAAGCCGCTTTCGGTGATAAATCGCACCTGTTGCGCGTCTTGCACTTCTAAGCCCGCCGTTGTCGTTGCCTTTATGACAGAAACAGGCAATACCGCAAAGCGTATCTGATCAAGGGTCAGTTCAAAATGACTTAATTCGGCATTTTGTCTGATAACCCAAGCATTGCTTTTGAGATCAGGTAAGGTATTAATGGCAGATAAAATACCCTCGCTCGGCACTAATATATCAGCAGAGAAATCGGCACGTATAGGATAGTCTATCCCATTGAGTTCACCTGCTAATAATGTGGGTAATAAGCCAATCAGTTCACCGTTTGGAATTTGCTCAGAGTCGCTAAAGCGCACACCTTCACCTAATTCCACATCGTCACCCAATTCGACGTTTTCACCAATGATCACGTTTGTCAATCGGCTTCCCTTTCTGACTGCCAGATTCTTCAATAGGGCTGGTCCTTCAGGAACTCCGCTGATTTCACCTTGCACAGCACCACCATCAATACTACTGTTGGCTGCGAGGCGCACATTGATGAACACACCACCGACTTTACTATTATTGGTGATATTGCCGAATAACTCACCGCCTGTCAGCGAGGCACCGACAAATTCAAAGTCACCGAGTCTGCCGTTATTATTGATTTTGCCGGTCACTTTACCGCCTTTGACAACCGCATTGAATCCAATTGTGACTTGGGAGATAATGCCATTGTTATTGACAGTTGCTGTGATCGTGCCGCCTGCGACACTGACACCTTCTTCAATGGTCGCCTCCGTTATCACTTGATTACGGTTGCTACAGGTTCCTTTAATCACACCGCTGGTGGGGCAAGTGCTTCCGCCACCGCCAATAGTGCTTTGTGAGGGAGTGGCACTTTCCTGAGCCGCAGCTTGGACGACAATACTTATCTCTGTCGTTGTCACCAGAGTGGGATCACTTTGCGAAATGGCTGTCACAGTAATGACATTTGTTGCTTCGCGTGTCGATGGCAGTACCACATCTAAGGACATTTCAACAGTACCATACCCTTCTATTTCAATAGAAGGCGGTAACTGGTTCAACGACCAACCTTTTTCGTTTGTGACGGTTATCAGGTAGGTGTCCGCCTCGGGGCTATTGTTAGAAAGCGTCAAGTCTAAGGGCAACGT
>JAGLHR010000598.1 GCA_023143415.1 Thiomargarita sp.
TTTGGAGGTGTTTCCGGATGGACACTAGGTAGAATTTTATCAAAAGAAACTGATTCCCTAAACAAAAAATACCAGAAACGCAATAAATTTTGTGCCGTTTTAGAGAAACTTAAAGAAAAAAATCCTAAAAGAATCCCTACCCAAAAGAAAGAATAATAAAGCATAACTTGGATCGTCAGAAACTTAATACTCGACTATCAAGTTTTTGATGTTATTTGGCTTGACGAGAATTGATTTTTGAGCATTTAAATCTATAAATAATTGATTTTTAAGATAATTTAGTTTTGAGTGTCTTTTGAGTGCTAAACTAAAATTAATTATTAAATCAATAACTTATAAAAAACTTGATAGTCGAGTAATAGGCGCAAAAAAAAGCATCAAGGAAAAGTAAAAACAATCATTTTCACTGCTAACAATATTATTGGCAAGGCAGAGACAGTTGTTTGTGAAGATTTAACTAAAACGTTTAAATCAAAAAATTTAGGTAAAAGAATCCCTACCCAATCGCCGGTTAAGTGGTTGGGTAAAAGGATTGATAGCTTCAGCCATTGATACAGTAGCTTCCCGAAGAGGTTATCGGGTAGTTCTAGTCAATATAGAAACCGCATTACTTTTGCCAAATAAAAGGATAGAATTATAATGAGTGAAATAGATAATACCGTTGAAGGTATTGCCATCGTAGGTATGGCAGGTCGATTTCCCCGCGCAAATAATATTGATACTTTCTGGGATAATTTGAGAAATGGAATTGAGTCAATATCGTTTTTCACTGATGAGGAACTATTAGCCAGTGGCATCTCTCCTGAGATACTTCAACAATCTGATTATGTTAAAGCTAAAGGGGTGCTGGATGATATAGATTGTTTTGATGCAGAGTTCTTTGGCTATACGCCGCGGGAGGCCGAATTTATGGATCCACAGCAGCGGCTATTTATGGAATGTACCTGGCATGCTTTAGAACATGCTGGATATGATCCTAAAAGGTATAAGGGTTGGATTGGTGTCTTTGGTGGTGCCGGGGATAATAACTATCTCCATTATATCCTTAGCCATAGTGATGACCCTGTCCGGGCTGCTAAAGAAACACATGTTTTTTTCGGAAATTATCGTGACTTTATGATAAGCCGAGTGTCCTATAAGCTTAATCTAAAAGGCCCAGGAATTACTGTTCAGACAGCTTGTTCTACTTCTTTGGTGGCGATTAACCTGGCATGTCAGTCATTACTGAGTTATGAATGTGATATGGCCTTGGCCGGCGGTTGTTCTGTTAGTGTTCCTCAAAAATCAGGATATATTTATGAGAAAGGGGGAATTCCCTCCCCTGATGGTCATTGTCGTGCATTTGATGAGCAAGCTCAGGGGACTTTAAGAGGAGATGGGGTTGGTATTGTTGTCCTAAAACGTCTGGAAGATGCTATTGCAGATAACGATTCCATCTATGCCATTATTAAAGGATTTGCAACTAATAATGATGGCTCTGATAAAATTGGATACACTGCGCCAGGGATAGAAGGTCAGACAGAAGTGATATCATTAGCTCAAGAAATGGCGGGTGGTGATATAGAAGCTATTTCTTATATTGAGACGCATGGTACGGGCACTTCCTTGGGTGATCCGGTAGAAATGACTGCCTTGACTAATGTTTTTCGTAACAAAACGGATAAAAAAGGCTTTTGCCGGATTGGTTCAGTTAAAACAAATCTGGGGCATCTGGACGCCGCGGCGGGTGTTGCGTCAGTTATTAAAACAACGCTGGCCCTTAACAATGAAGAAATTCCCCCAAGTTTACATTTTAAAAAACCAAATCCTAAAATTGACTTTGAAAACAGCCCTTTTTATGTTAATACGACACTTTCACCCTGGAAACGGTGTTTCCAGCCAAGAAGAGCCGGTATCAGTTCTTTTGGCATAGGGGGGACTAATGCCCATATCGTATTGGAAGAAGCCCCTGAAGCCATATCTTCTCCAGAAGATCATCGTCCATACCAATTGATTGTTTTATCTGCAAAGACAGCTAATGCTCTTGATCAATCCACAGAAAATTTGAAATCTCATTTTCGTAATCATCCTGATACCAACCTGACTGATGCTGCTTATACGCTTCAAGTCGGGCGTGGTTTGTTTGAATATAGACGGTTTATTCTATGTAAAAATAATGCTTCACTTATAACTCCAACTCCTGATTATCTATTGACACAGAAGTGTAGTCAGTTTGCTCCTTCGGTAATCTTTATGTTTCCTGGACAAGGTTCACAATATATCCAGATGGCTAGAGGACTTTATGAAGAAGAGTCTGTCTTTCGCAAAGATATTGATAATTGCGCGGAAATCCTCTTATCCCATCTTGGAATAGATATCAGATCAATTCTATACCCTGCCAAAGAAGAAATGATCCGAGCCAGAGAACAAATTAATCAAACCGCTTTTGCCCAACCCATTATATTTGCTCTTGAATATGCACTCGCCAAATTGTTGATGGCTTGGGGGATTATTCCAAAGGCCATGATAGGTCATAGCATTGGCGAATACGTTGCCGCTAGTGTTGCTGGTGTCTTTTCAATAGAGGATGCCTTAAAGATTGTAAGCTCCCGTGGTAAATTGATGCAAGAATTGCCCAAGGGGTCAATGTTCTCTATACCTCTATCCTGGAATAAAGTGGAAAAATTATTAAAAAATAAAGATTATGGGAAACTTTTGTCTTTAGCAGCAGAAAATGCACCAGAGTCAATAGTTCTCTCAGGCTCGGATGAGATCATATTACAATTAGAAAAAGATTTAACCAAGATAGGTGTAACAGGTCGTCGTTTACATACCTCCCATGCCTTTCATTCTGCAATGATGATCCCGTGTCTTAATACATTTTCTAATACTTTAAAAACGATAACCTTAAATGCCCCAAAGATACCCTTTATTTCAAATCTTACGGGTACTTGGATATCTTCTGAAGAAGCTTGTGATCCCAATTATTGGGTTAATCACCTGCGTGAGACTGTTCAATTTTCCAAAGGTATAAGGACTCTCTCACAAGAATCAAATCACGTTTTTATCGAAATAGGGGCTGGTATTAGTCTTACCTCTTTTGTGCGTAAGCACCTTGATAGATCGGAGGAAACACCTGTTCTACTAGGTACCCTACCACATGCTAAATCTAATGAACCAGATTATGCTGTTCTCCTATCTACTTTGGGAAGGCTCTGGCTTACTGGTGTAAAGGTTGATTGGTTGGGTTTCAATGGAGATGAAATACCCCATCGTATTCCCCTGCCGCTTTATCCATTTAGTAAACATAGCCATTGGTTTAAACCACAAACTAAAAAGAAAAAAGAATCCGTCAAAGAGCCTGTTTTTGAAGATGCTTTACCGATGATGCCTCCCAAAAAAGTAGAAAATATGGCGGACTGGTTCTATGTGCCGGTATGGAAAAAAACAGTGCCTCTGTTACCTATTGAGCATAATCTCGGAGGTTCCTGGCTATTTTTTGTAGATGAGTGTGGTATAGGAGAGCAATTAATAAGCCAACTTGAAAGAGATATACCCGTTTTTAAGGTTTTTAAGGGTAATACCTTCAATTCAATATCTGATGGTTCGTATTCTATCAATCCGCAGCAAAAAGAAGACTACGAGAAATTATTAGAAACCCTTACTGAATTACCAAAACATATTGTCTATTTATGGGGCATTGGCGATACGGCTATATCTTCTTATAGTTATTATAATGAAATTTTATTCTTATCTCAGTCACTGGGAAAATATATCAGTACTCAAAAATTATTCATGACTATATTGACTACTCAAATGCAGCCAGTCAGTAAAGATGATGAAATAATACCAGAGAAATCTATACTCCTTGGTCCGTGTAAAGTCATTCCCCTTGAGTACCCCAATATACGGTGTAGAAGTGTTGATTTTACACTCCAAAATTCAGGAAATGCCACGTTAATTGCTCAATTGTTGACAGAGTTGATGCTATATTCCGATGATCCTATTGTGGCCTATCGTGATAAAGCGCGTTTTATTCAAAAATTTGAACAACGGCAGATTATAGTTCAGGATACCCAGAATCTTCTGAGACATAGTGGGGTTTATCTTATTACTGGGGGCCTAGGTGGTGTTGGACTGGCTATTGCCGAATATCTTGCCAAGAATTTTAATGCCAAATTGGCCCTTGTGGGACGGTCAAAATTTCCGGAAAAAAACACATGGGCTGAATGGATGACTAATGGCATTGAGGCTAGTCTAGAAGAATGGCAAGATTCCATCTTACAGGAAGAAGCCCGTCTTCACCGCCATCTTGCCATTCAAGGTATCAAAAATTATCCAGGACTTGAGAAACAGCTGATCGATCTATGCTGTGCTTATTCATACCAATACTTAGCTGAAGGTGTGGAAAAACGCACAAGATCAATAGATGAGATCAAGGCGACACATAAAGTTCAACAGAAATTTGAGAAATTTTTTGTTTTTATGCTCAGGCTTCTTACAGATAACAATTATGCTCTCATTGAAGGAGATGAGGTGACTTTCAATGAATCCATACCTGAACCTGAGATTTTATGGTCCACAATAAAAGTACAATTTCCTGGATTTGAGGGTATAACGAGGCTATTGAATCATTGCGCTCAAAATTATCCCCGCGCCTTATCTGGAGAAATATCGGGTATTAGCGTCCTCTATCCAGACGGAAAATATGATTTTCTAGAAGAATGTGAGAAACAAACCGTTGAACATAGTTATGAGCCTATTTATCGGCAATTACTCAGTTATATACTGAAAAATGTCATCCATACCGAACACAGGCCAACAAGGATACTGGAAGTGGGTGCGGGTAATGGTCTTTTAACTTGGGAGCTTATATCAGCCTTAAAAGATAAAAATATAGAGTATTATTTCACAGATATTGGATCGGCCTTTGTTCTTAAAGCGCAAAAAAAGGCTGACACAGAAGGGATTTCATTTATGAACTTTTCTGTGCTGGATATAGCGAAAAGTCCTATTGAACAAGGATTCGAGAGAGAATCTTTTGACATAATTGTGGGAATGAACGTTGTCCATGCAACTCCTCATATAGAAGCAACGCTTTTTAATCTGGATTTATTACTGGCCCCTCATGGCTTATTAGGATTAATAGAGACTATTCATTCATATCCCTGGGTAGATATGGCTTGGGGACTTACCGATGGTTGGTGGTATTTTGAAGACTATCCCTTAAGAACGCAATCTCCTTTAATTTCGCTTGAAAAGTGGGAAAATATCTTGAAGGGTATGAAATATTGCGCGGTAAAGTCCTTTCCTGAAACAGCAGAGGCCCGTATGAATACGGATATTGGGCTTATCCTGGCACAAAAGCAATCTGAATTGCCTGAAGTACAAGGACAAAAATGGTCTCTGGAGATGAACAAACGCAATCGCATTCAATACCATATCTCCAGAATTCGGCAGATGGAAGCCTTTGGGGCTGAGGTAGAGGTATTGAGTGCAGATGTCTCAAATAGGGCGCAGGTGGCAGATGTTCTGTCCAAAGTCACCGAAAGGTTTGGAACCCTAAATGGTCTCATTCATTCGGCACTTGTGCTGAAAGATGGTATGATGCAGTTGAAAGAGGCGGATGTAGCACGAGACGTGATGCTTCCAAAGATCGATGGCACAAATCTACTCTATGATCTGGTTAAGGATAAGGGATTGGATTTCTTTGCCCTCTTTTCGTCTTTGGCCTCTATTATGGGATTGTATGCACAATCTGATTATTGCGCTGCCAGTGCTTATCAAGATGCTTTTGCACATCATCATCAAAGGGCTAATGATAAATTACCAATAGTCTCAATAAATTGGGGCTTATGGCAAGATACTGGGGCTGCCATGCGGACACTCATGGAAAAGATGGTTGCTGAAAGTTGGCCTGCTTGGGTAAATTACCCTCTCTATGATTATTGCGTGAACTCAGAAAAGCAGATAACCTATTATGGTCGAATAGGGTTAGAAAAGGACTGGATAGTCAAAGAACATCGACTGGTAAACCAAGCAGTTTTACCTGGTACAGCTTACTTAGAGTTTGCCAGTGCCGCTTTCAGGCATCATACGAAATGTGATACCTTCGAGATGCAAGATGTTTATTTTCTTGAACCTCTGGTAGTGCCTGAAGAGAAAAAAGTTGAATTTCAAACGATATTAGAAAAGGCAAAGGACGGTTTTAGCTTTTCTATTAAGAGCAGTGACACTAGGGAACATGCCAGAGGCTTGATAATCAACCTTAAAGATCAATCCCCGGTAAGGCATAATATATCCGCTTTAAAACGTCTTTGTCCTAATGAGCAAGCCATAAAAACAGAGGAATACACTGAAGCAGACAAATTGAAAAAATTTGGCCCCGTTTTAGTTGGTCCGAGATGGTACTCTCTTTTACAAGAGGTAAGACACGGTGTGAACCAAGCTATGGCCTTTGTCGTTTTACCTGAAAAATGTCTGGATGATCTTTGGCATTACCATCTACATCCGGCAATGGTTGATATCGCAACCAGTTTTGCACTGGGGGAAGGCTCGTTTTATTTACCCTTTTCATATCAAAAAATACGAGTATATAAGCCTCTGCCTAACAAGTTCTATTCCCATGCGCGATACCTTGAAGATAGTACCTCTGGGCAAGAAACTTTATCTTATGAGATATTATTAATTGACGAAGAAGGTAACGTATGTGTCTCTATTGAAGATTATACTCTCAGAAAGATTGATCCAGAGGCTATAAAATTAGAAGAGGCCATTGAAATCGAAACAGGGCATGAAAATTTGGCATCACCGGATATCCATCCAGAACTCAAAGAAGGCATGACTTCATCTGAAGGTGCTAAGGCTTTTGAACTGGCCCTAAACCAATCACTTCCACAGGTAATGATATCTACTCAGCACCTTGAAGAAGTGTTTATGCGTAATAAAACCGGACGTATTATTGCCAACAAAGCAGAGACGCTTCAAGAATTTCAACAGGCGGAAAACCGGATTAAATCACAAGAAGTTAAGGTTGATTCCTTTTCTTCTTCTCAAGGTTACGAAGGACAATTACGTTCTATATGGAAGGAAGTGCTTGGCCTCGATGAGATAGGATTTAATGATAACTTCTTTGAATTAAATGGAGATTCCATCCTGGCTATTATGGTGAGTACGCGCATCCGTTCTAGCTTGAACGTAGATGTGACACCTGATTTATTATTTAATGCTCCGACTATTCGACTTTTAGCCAATGCAATTAAGGATAAGGTTAACAAAAAAGATATGGCCTTGCCTCAAAGCATAAACACTGATAAATTAACGGATAAAAGACTTCCTCTTACTTTTAGCCAGCAACGAATGTGGTATCTGAACCAACATGTACCAAAAGATGATGTCTATATAATCCCGGGTATCTATAAAATTTCAGGCCCCTTGAATATAATAGCCTTTAAGAAAAGCCTTGAAGCACTCATTGAACGCCATGATGCCCTTAGGACTGACTTTGCTATTGAAGATGGACATCCGGTGCAGGTAATCCACGCTACCGGCTCTCTTGATTTGAGAGAAGAAAATTTCTTACATCTACCTGCCAATGAACGAGAAAAGGAGGCCATACATCAAGTTTCTCTTGAACTAAAAAAACCATTTAATCTGCCAGCAGATTCTCCTTTACGTCTTATGCTCATTAATTATGACAAAGATGAATATCTTTTTTTGATGAATTTGCATAATATCATTGCAGATGGTTGGTCAATAGGCATATTAAACCGTGAGATTGGACTGCTCTACGAGGCATTTAATCGCAACAATCCTTCTTCATTAGAAGAGTTATCCACCAATTACTCAGATTTCACTATTTGGCAAACCACGCATTTCAAAGAAAAAAGGCTTGAAGAAGAAATTTCTTATTGGATGGATAAATTTGTCAAGCTTCCGATCACCAAGCTGCCTTATGATACTCCACCATCAGAATCTGATACCCAGAGAGGTAAAAGCATTTTAATAGAATTGTCTCCAGAACTGGTGGAGAGAGTGAAGGCATTTAATAAACAACATGGTTCTACCATGTTCAGAACCTTATGTGCCACATATGGTTTACTCATACATCTCTATACCAAACAGGATATTGTTTGTGTATGGACTCCTTATGCAAATCGTAACCAGCAAAATATTGAAGCGGTTGTCGGAATATTTGTTAACGCCCTACCAATGACGATTAATTGCACGGAAAATCCGACTTTTAGTCAATTACTGCAACAGTTTAATGAATCGTATATTGAACTAACAGCCCATACCTATATTCCATTTGAACAAATAATTAACAAACATGATATAATAAACAACCCTTTAACCAGGGCTGAATTTATTTATCATAATTATTCCCTTGCACCAGTAAAACTGGGAAATGTTAATATTACCAATTTGGATATAAGCGTAGAATCGGCTGGTTATGACATGGAAATGCATTTGTGGGAAACGGCAAAGATGGATATATCAGATTCAAAAAAACCTGGATACATACAAGGCGAGTTTTATTATAACAGTGACTGTTTTAAAACCGAAACGGCCAATAGAATCATTAAAGATTTCTATACACTAATAGAGAGGGTTGTAACAACCCCGAATGAATCAATAGAGAAGGTCAAATTATAAGTACTGAAACATCAATTTTGAGATATTTTAAAGGTATCATGTAGGGTAGGCAAACGTCTTTTTGTTTGCCCACCATGCTCAATATTGGTGGACTATTCCTTAAATCAACACTTGGATATTATAAGGTGAAAGAAAATCAAGTAATCAATAGTTACAATGAATGGGATCCCTTAAAAGAGGTGATAGTCGGAAGGGTTGAAGGAGCGGCTGTACCACAACTTGATGTATCAGTGAAGACAAATACATACTCAAAAAGCCTAAGTTTCTTTAAGAAATATGGCGGGCAACCTTTTCCTGAAGAACATATTAAACTGGCCTCTAAAGAGTTGGATGAATTTTGTCACATCTTAGAAAGAGAGGGAGTTACAGTCAAACGGCCCGATGCAATAGATTTTTCGGTATCCTATAAGACACCAGATTTTGAATCGACTGGATTGTATGGAGCGATGCCGCGTGACATCTTAATGGCAATTGGTGATGAGATAATCGAAGCGCCTATGGCATGGCGATCAAGATTTTTTGAGTATCGTGCCTATAGAACCTTAATGAAGGAATATCTCAAAAGAGGGGCTAAGTGGAGTTCAGCACCCAAACCGATGCTGAGTGATGAACTCTATGATAGTGGTTATCCTGATAAAACGGAAAAAGAGAGACATGCCCTGGTAGAAAAAGAGCAATTTGTCATCACAGAGTTCGAGCCTTGTTTTGATACTGCTGACATTATAAGAATGGGAAAGGATGTCTTTGTTCAACTCAGTCATGTTACCAATCGGATGGGAATTACATGGCTTAGAAACCATTTAAAAGATAAATTCAGGGTGCATGTCATAAAATTTAAAGACCCCAATCCCATGCACATTGATGCCTCTTTTGTACCTTTACGACCCGGTTTAATGTTGTATAACCCTGATAGACCTTGTTATCAAGCAGAACTTTTTAAAAAGGCTGGCTGGGAACTTATTGAGGCACCACGTCCGACTATTCCTGATGACTGGCCGCTTTATATGACCAGTAAATGGTTGAGTATCAATCTAATTAGTTTAGATGCAGAGCGTGTTGTTGTTGAAAGTCATGAAGAACCTTTGATTAAACTATTCAAAAATTTGGGGTTAAATGTAATTAAAGTTGATTTTCGTCATGTTTATCCATTTGGTGGCTCATTTCACTGCGTTACTTGTGATGTACGAAGAGAAGGTGGACTTGAAGAATATGGTTTTCAGGGTTTATTTGAAGAAGTTCTTCTTGATTGGTAACTTAACCTTGCAGATGATTTGAATAATGTTAGAATAAAAAATAGGATTGACGCATTGACAAACTCAAGAAAGTATGTTCTCTATAAAAATTATATAGTTATAAAAAATAATGACTTAATTAAATTGGTGAAAATTGTCAAAATGACTCAATACAAATTTTGTAACACATTGTATTTAAACAGTTTCATAAAATACTTCTCTTGTCAATGCGTCTGTCCTATTAGGGGTTAAAATGAACCATTTTTCTAAATTAAAATCGTGGAATAACTCTAAGGCTAGGAAAAATCTGCTTGCGATGTTTGACACCTACGAGGCAGAAGAGGTCATTCTTATTGTTCCACCAGTTGCATTGCTTGACAAACCCTCCCTATCAGTCCATATTTTACAAAGTTGTGCAGCCAAGCAAGCAGATACACTGGTGAGTGTTTTTTATGGTAATATCTCTTTTGGTGCTTGGATTGGCGAAGAAATCAATAATACCTTTTCTTATCTAAGCCCACGTTATTTATTGTCTGAACGTCTGTTTGCTGCGACGGCTTATGGTAATCTTCTCCTAGGTAAAAAGGGTGAAGCTGCATTTAACACGATGTTAGAAGACTATTCCATGAGTGAAGACGAGTTTGTACTCAGTTTTTCTGACCTTCAAAAATTGGCCCAAAATGTAGAATATTGGGTCAGTGATATAGCCAAACTTGTCGTGAGTAAAAAACCAAAGGTTGTAGGATGTACCACCATTTTTGAACAGACAGCTGCAAGTGTTGCTCTCCTCAATGCCATCAAAAAATTGTCTCCTGAGACAATAACGATTATAGGAGGGCCAAACTGTACAGCAGATATGGCCAAGGGTGTAGCATCACTGAGTCCTTCGCTTGATTATATCTTTTCCGGTGAGTGTGATACGGTATTCCCAACCTTTCTTAAACAGATCAAGGTTGGTAAATTACCAAAAGGGCGAATTATCGAAGGTTCACCATGCCTTGATATGGACTCAATTCCAACCCCAAACTATAGAGAGTTCTATGATCAGTTATCGTATTTAGTTGCACCTTTACCTGATGATCTTTGTATACCATTTGAGAGCAGTCGTGGTTGCTGGTGGGGAGAAAAGAACCAATGTACTTTCTGTGGTCTTAATAATGATTTCTTGAAATATAGAAAGAAATCTCCCCTGCGTGTTGTTGAAGAATTACAAGAGTTGATCACGTTTTATCCATCGAAAACGCTTATGGCTTATGACAGTATTATGCCACATTCCTATTTTACGGAATTTTTGCCCCTCGTAAAGGATAAGTTTAACGAGTTTGAGATATTTTATGAACAGAAGTCAAACATCAATTTGACGCAGATGAAGCAACTCAAAGAGGCTCAGATAGACATAATACAACCCGGTATTGAAGCTATCTCAACCTCATTACTGAAACGTATGAATAAAGGAGTCAAAGGGTTTCAAAATATAGCCATGATGCGTTACGCACGTACCTTTGGTGTCGCAATCAATTGGAATCTGTTGTATGGTTTTCCAGGAGATCAAAGAGAGGACTATGAAGAAACGTTACGATACCTTCCTTTATTACGTCATCTTGTTCCACCGGCCATATTGTGTCCTCTTAATATTGATCGATTTAGCCTGTATTTTTTCAATCCCTCTCATTTTGGTATCAAGAATCTAAGGCCTTTAGATTCCTATATTGATGTTTTACCGGAACATGTTGAACCAAGTAAAATAGCTTATCGATTCACCGGTGAATATGACAGTGGCTCCTTTGAAAATCAGGATATCATTGATCACCTTCATAACGAGATCGTTTTATGGCGTTCTAAATGGGTACCAGAGGAGGAAGTTTATGCCCCCAGGCTTATTCGCCCTCCCAAAAATGAAGATGATCTTCCGGCACTAAAAGTAACCAAATTATTAGAAGACAAATATACCCTTATCGATACTCGTGGTATTCCTGAAACGATTAATACACAGACTATCAATCATGAACAAGCTTATGCCGCTTTAATCAGCATGTCGTTAAAAAATAGGGCCGTTTCCAAGGAAGTGCATCAATGGGCTATTACTAACAAAATTGCCATTGAAATGGATGGCATGCATACTGCCCTAGCAACAGCTAATCCTGATTTATTGACCTCATTTGAGGCGCAAAAAAAGCAAAATATTTAAGATCGAGGTTATTTTATGGATTCTGACACGACTCAATTATTTTCAAATTTGGAATGGCGGAACTCTAAAGCACGAGAAAAATTGTTTGATAGCTTTAGCTCATATCAGGCTAATGAAATCACTCTAGTCGTGCCGCCTCCCGCACTTCTTGATAGACCTTCTCTATCTGTACATCTCTTACAAGGGTGTGCTGAAAAAGAGGCTAATACCAATGTGAGTGTATTTTATACCAATTTTCCCTTTGGAACTTGGATTGGAGAAATGGCCAATACAGAGCTTTGTTTTATCAATCCAAAGTATTTGTTAAACGAACGGCTTTTTGCTTCTTCTGCCTTTGAAGTCCCCCCTTTGGGTCGAAACTCAGAAATTGCCTTTGCAAAGCTATGGGAAGAGATGTTTAAATTTAGAAAGGAGGTATCTATCACCCATGCGGCTCTATTGAATTTGGCGACGGAAATTGAGTACTGGGTTGAAGATATTGCTAAAATTATTGTGGAATTTGGTTCAAAAATCGTTGGCTGTACCACAATCTTTGAGCAAAGGGCATCCAGTGTTGCTATACTTAAAGCAGTAAAACATCTTTCTCCTGAGACAATCACTATTTTGGGGGGACCCAATTGCCTTGGAGATATGGCCAAAGGATTTGAATTACTTGCACCCTCTATAGATTATATCTTTTCAGGTGAATGTGAGACAGCATTTCCTGAATTTATCAAACAAATCAAGGCCGGAACATATCCCAAGGAAAGGATTATTAATGGTACACCCTGTCTCAATATGGATGATATTCCAACACCAAAATACAGTGAGTTTTATGAACAGCAGGCTAATTTTATAGGTGCTGCACAAAAAACATGGTTGCCTTATGAAACGAGCCGTGGTTGTTGGTGGGGTGAAAAAAAGCCCTGTACATTTTGTGGCCTGAATGGTGAGTTTATCGCACAGCGGAAAAAAAGTCCCCAACGTGTCTTTGATGAATGGGAAAAATTGATCAGTGATTATTCGCCAAAAACCGTCATGCACTACGATAATATTATGCCTTATTCCTACTTTAAAGAGGTACTGCCCGTCTTAAAGAATAAGCACAAAGAGATTACCTTCTATTATGAACAGAAGGCCAATATCGATCTAAACAGAATGAGGATATTAAAAGAGGCCAGGATTGATGTCATCCAACCCGGTATTGAAGCAGTCTCAACCTCGCTACTAAATCGTATGAATAAGGGTATAAAGGGCTACCAGAATATTGCCATGATGCGCTATGCTCGATCTTGTGGGGTAACCATCAACTGGAATCTACTTTATGCCTTTCCAGGAGATAGCGTGGCAGACTATAAAGAGACTCTCAAAGTATTGCCCGTACTACATCACCTCTCTCCGCCATTAACAATGGATCGATTAGATTTTGAACGTTTTAGCCCATATTGTATGGAACCATCCAGGTATGCGCTAAAAAACATGAGGCCATTAAAAGGATATTATGATATCCTCCCTGAACAGATAGATCCGGTAATGATTGCCTATAATTTTACCTGTGAATATAACTGTGGGGCCTTTGATTTCCCTGACGTGATTAAAGCCATGAAAAATGAAGTTTACGCATGGCGCAGACCTTGGATACAGGACGAAGATGTCTACACGCCTAGAATCCTTTATGTATCCGAAGATATTGAGGAAGGTGGGTATCCGCTCTTACATATGACTAAAACTTCAGACAACCGCTATCATCTGGTTGATACTCGTGGACTTCCTGATACTCAAGAAGCACAATCGCTTAATTATGAACAAGCCAGTGCCGTGTTACTCTCAATGCCTCTGAACAAACTGAGCATCTCTGATGATATTCATAAATGGTCTTTAGAAAATAAAGTGGCCATTGAAATGGACAATATGCATGTTGCACTGGCAACGGCTCATCCTGATTTACTGGCTGAGTTTGAAAAAGCAAAAAAATCATCGACGATTGACATAATGTATGCCACCTAAATCCTGCAAGTAGAAAA